>NZ_JAATTW010000034.1:0-38593 GCF_013414205.1 Pseudoalteromonas sp. MIP2626 | reverse complement strand
GGTGCTCGCAAAGACACAAAAATATCCGGTTAGGTATAAACGAAAAAACACCACTCGTTCTTAAACGAGTGGTGTTAGCTATAAAAGCG
Source organism: Pseudoalteromonas sp. MIP2626 (assembly GCF_013414205.1). Classification (NCBI taxonomy): domain Bacteria; kingdom Pseudomonadati; phylum Pseudomonadota; class Gammaproteobacteria; order Alteromonadales; family Pseudoalteromonadaceae; genus Pseudoalteromonas; species Pseudoalteromonas sp. MIP2626. The sequence goes on along the minus strand of NZ_JAATTW010000034.1, from coordinate 38,504 downwards.
GGCTTTGTAGTATTTTTGCTATTAGTGTTTAAGCTTAAAAGAAGTTAACTTTAAACTCTACACCAACGTAACGCTCTTCATTAACCATTACAGTATTATTGTTGAAGTCTACGCCACCAATAGATTGTTGCTCGTCAAATAAGTTACGCACAAATGCTGACACTTGGTATTCATAGTCGCCATCTGCCCATGCGTAACCGGCACGTAAGCCAGTTTCAACAAGCGGCTTACCTTCAAACTCAACCGATTCATATAAGAAAAAGTTAATTTTGCTACGATAAGAAACGTCACCATAAGCAAAGAATTCACCATCAGCTAGCTCTTTGGTATAGCGTAATGTGAAGTTAGAAATCCACTCTGGAGCATGCGGTAAGCTGTTACCGTCGAGTAATACTTTACCATTTACTACTGGGTTAGTAATTGTCAATGATGAACGACTTGGAGCAGCTATGCTAAGCGTTTCATCTTTAAGCTCAGTTTTGTTATAACTTAAGTTAAATGTAGCATTTAGCTCATCACTTAACACCCACTCAGAATCAAGCTCAAAACCATAACCTGTAGTTTTATCAGCATTAAGTAAGCGGTTAGAGTTATTATCACCACCTACAGCGGTTAACTGTTGGTCATTCATTGTGTAGTAAAAAATAGTGGCGTTAACACGGCCTTGGCCGTCCAATACGTCTGATTTAATACCTGTTTCGTACGATGTTACAGTTTCAGTATCTGCGGTAGTGGCATCACTTTCGAATAAAACACGCCCTTGTATACTTGGTGCACGGAAGCTATTTGCAATACGTGTGTACCAGTTTACATCGTCATTTACTTTATAGCTTGTTGAAATATCCCAGCTAATATGATCATCGCTAACATTAAGTTTAACAGGTGGTATTGAAGCACCAACTATACGATCTGCTGAAAAATCTTTTTCGTCGTCTGAATAACGCAGGCCTGCTGTTACTTTTAAATCATCAGAAATAGTGTAGTCAACTGAGCCAAATACTGCCCATGCTTTAGTGTCTTGTTGCTGCAGTACATAACCGGTTTGATTGCCCGCAGGTGATGAAGACGTATCATAGCTGAAATTTTCAATTGTCAGCGCTTCATCAAAGTAAAACACACCTACTTGGTAGTTGACGTCGCCAGCAAAGTTGCTTGATAAGCGCAGTTCTTGAGTGTATTGATCGTGGTCTGGAATACCATCGGCACTTTCTGAAGAAGATGGGATAGAGCCTGGCCCCATGGGTGCTGGTTTATTATCAACTTTATACCCGCCATAACCACCGTCAATGTCTGCACGAGAATATATTTCTGCACTTTCCCACGCCGAAATAGAGGTTAATGTGTGGTTATTAAAATCCCACTCAAGTTTTAAGCTCGCACCTTCTGATTCAACTTGCTGCGTCGCACGTGACGCCGCATCGTGGTAAACCACGTCGTTTTTAAAATCATCAACTAAATCGTTAGTGCCAGGTTTAATTGAGTTTGCGAAAAAGGCAATTGGCTTACCGTCCATATCGCGTACGTGGTAGTTAAATAAACCAGTGAAGTCATCGCCTTCGTATAAAAACTGAATACGGGCTGCTTTATCTGTGTAGCCGCCTAGCGCGTCTTTTTGTTCAAACCCTGGAGCACGATTATCAATGTAATCGTCTTTATCTTGCCAAAGTACAGATACACGCGTTGATAAACGGTCAGTTAAACCACCGCCTACCGCACCTTCAAAATCTACAGCGCCACGGCTACCGTAAGATACCGAGCCGTAACCTTCAAATTCTTGGCTTGGTTTTACTGAGTCAAATTTAACAAGGCCCGCAGGCGTGTTACGACCAAACAAAGTACCTTGTGGTCCACGTAGTACTTCTACACGTGAAACGTCAAATACTGGAAAGCCTTTTAAAATAGCGTTTTCTTGTACTACTTCATCTACAACCAATGATACCGGTTGTGATGCGTTTAAATCGAAATCTGTATTACCTAAACCACGTACATAAAAGCGTGGGAATGAACGACCAAATGAAGACTCAATTGATAAACTTGGGATTTTCGCATTCATAAAACGAATATCCATACCAGCAGAGCTGTAAGCATCCAAGCTATCGCCTTGCAGAGCAGAAACAGCTACTGGTACTTCTTGTGCATTTTCTACACGTTTACGAGCAGTAACTTGAATTACTTCTAATTGATTTTTCTTTACCGCTGGCGCTTGCTCAGCAGCAATAGTAGAAAATGAAGTGCCTGCTACGGCAGAGAGTAACGCTGCATTTACTAGGGTTGCTAACGTAGATCTTTTCATTGCTTTCATGTCGGGGATTAACCTTTTTAGTGCACTCTTGTTCAACGGTTGATGTGTTGCGCCACTTACAATAGCGGACTCAGGCAATTTTTCGCGATACGCTACGCGGACCTCTTTCTCGAGAGTGCAAAACGAATTAAAGAGGCTGAATGAGTGGTTAATATTATAACACCCTGACGCTCTTTTACTGCATAAAAGAAACATAAAAAAAACAATTTGTGCAAAAAAATACATCTCTTAAAATAATTAAAAATAAACCTTTTAAAAAAGCAAAACAGCGGACATCTGACCTGTTTCAAATCAAAAATATACACTAGGGCTTTCGGGTTTTATATTAAATTTGTTTGACCCTGCGAATAACAATAGCTACCTTATCTGGGCGCTCATACTATTTACTTAAGGATTAAAATGAATCTTACTAATACGCTCACCAAAAACTGGGCGGTACTTTTACTTCGTGGTGTTATAGCCATACTGTTTGGCTTAATAACCTGGTTTGCACCTGAGGCATCGTTGCAAGTTATGTTATTAGTTTTTGCTGGCTACTTTTTGTTTGATGGCATATTAAGAGTTTGGGTTGCCATAGCATCAAAAAAATCGAATCCCTTTTGGATGCTATTATTAGTTGGTGGCTTACTTAGCATTATTGCCGCTTTTGTCACTTTACTTGCACCAAACCTTACCGCCTTATTGTTACTTTACTATGTTGCTGCGTGGGCTATTGCAATTGGTGTAGTAGAAATATTTTTAGCTCAAAAGTTACGTAATGAAATTAGTAACGAATGGATTTTAATTATTAGTGGTTTTATTTCTATAATATTTGGACTGTACTTAGTATTTAACCCTGGTGCTGGCATTTTAACCTTGCTTTGGTTAGTTGCTGCATACGCTATAGTATTTGGCGCGCTTATAGTTGGTTTAGCGCTTAAGTTAAAAAAATTAAATCAAAGCCACTAATTAAACTGGCTTAGCACCTAAATGCTAAGCCACTTTTTATATTTAATGGGTGCTAATTACAGTGGCGTATTTAATTTTTTATCATCAATATGAATAATACGTTGTGGTAAGGCAATTTTAATATTATTTAATTTAAACTGCTTATAAAGACTAAAACGAATATCGCTACGAACTTGTCGCAACATCGTTTCAGACTCTGCATACACCCAAAAATAAGCGCTAAACATCATGGCGCTTTCTGCAAAATCATCTAACAACACCGCCTTTGGTAAGGTGGGTAATATTGCCGGATGATCTGCAAGCACTTGTTGCATCAGCTTTTCAACTAATTCAACATCTGAGCCATACATTACACCCACATTAACCGAGGTGCGTGCATTACGATCAATTAGCGTCCAATTAGTTACTGTATTTTCTAATAATTGGCTGTTTGGTACAAGCATATGTACGCCATCGTTACGGCGAATACGGGTAGAGCGAGTGTTTATAGTTTCAACTACGCCCTTGGCATTGCCCACTTCTAAAAAATCACCAATACGAATTGGCCGCTCCCACATTAATATCCAACCACTAATAAAGTTATTAATGATATTTTGCGCACCAAAACCAACGCCTATCGCAATAGCACCCGACACAAAAGCAAAAGCGGTAAGCGGTATATTTAACACCTCTAAAGAGGTAAAAATTAAAATTGCGATACTTAAAATAAAATAAATTCGCGTAAACAATAGCACCGCATCAGGGTTCATTTTACGTTTAAGTAATGATTTTTTTATTAACTTACCAATACGTGTAACTACAAACCACATAGTAAATAATATCAATGGGATCTGAATTATCTTTACCACTGTAATTTGCACATCGTTGTAACTAAAAAGTACAAAAGCAAGCATTTGATTTAGTTGTTCTAATGTCATTTATTTTCCAAATAAGTAAGAAGATACCGCGCTATAAACGTGTGTCTAAAATAAAAGTAAAACTGGTTCAGTGTTCGCTAAGTTTAGCACGTCATAATATTAGAGGGATAAAATCAATTTATACAATCAACTAACCTTTTATGGTACTTAGTGCTATATAAATAGTGTACTTGCACTGGAGATAACATTATGACGCAACTAACTTTAGCTCAAAAACTAGCAACCTTGCAGCCGCAGGTTGACCTTAATTTATTTGAAACTAGCCTCGAATACCGTAATAAAATTTTATCTTTACTCGCTCAACAAGAACAAGCACTAGCCACTATTAATCAAGAATTTGGCCAGCAGCAGCCGGTAAACTTTAGCTCTGATAAAAAATTTGTACTGGTTACAATTAAAATTGGGATACATTTTCTGCTTATTTACTTAACTAAGTAGCTCAAACGTTTATATTTAGAGCTACTTTTACCCACCTTTACCTCTATTATTCGCTAATTTGCGTTTAAATCCCGCTTAATACCGATAAACATGATTGTATATAACTCTAAATTTGATAAGTTAACTGTGTTTTTCGACTCGCACAGCCTATTTCGGCTAATATTTTTATGGAGTTACTATGCGTAAAACATTGATCGCCACTACTATTGCTAGTGTTTTAGTATTATCTGCCTGTACATCAAACGATTCAAACAACATGGCAAAAGAGAGCGCTACACAAGTGCAAAACATTAATGCAGACAATGTATTGTTCAAATCAAGCCCATTACAATATATGGCACCAGAATTTAATAAGTTCTCTACTAAAGATTACGAAGCTGCTTTCGATGCCGGTATTGCTCAGCATAAAGCACAAGTATTAGCAATTGCTAACAACCCTGCCCCAGCTACATTTAAAAATACGTTAGTTGAAATGGAGCTTTCGGGTGAGTTATTAGATCGCGTATCTACTGCGTTTTATAACTTATCAGGATTAATTTCTGACAGTGAATATCAACGTATCGATGAGAAAATGGCGCCTGTACTTTCAGCGCATTCAGACGATATTTACTTAAATGGTGCATTATTTAAACGCGTACAAACTATTTACGACAATAAAAGCAAACTAAATGCTGAAGATCAGCGTCTTGTTGACTTTTATTACAAACAGTTTGTTAAAGCGGGTGCCAAATTAAACGACGCTGAAAAAGCAAAAATGCGTGAAATTAACTCTGAGCTTGCTAAGCTTTCGACGGCATTTTCGCAAAACGTGTTAAAATCGTTTAAAGAAGACGTAATTGTTGTTACCGATAAAAGCAAATTAGCCGGTCTTTCTGAAGGCGAAATTGCCAGTCTAGCCGATGCAGCTAAAAAAGCGGGCAAAACCGGTTACATGATCACTTTAGTAAACACCACGCAACAGCCAATTTTAAGTAGCCTAGAAAACCGTGACTTACGCGAGCAAGTGTTTAAAGCTTCAACTAAGCGTGCGGCTAAAACTAACGGCCCTATTATTATTAAAGAAACCAACCTACGCGCTCAAAAAGCAGAGCTTTTAGGCTATAAAGATTGGGCTTCTTATGTAATGACTTCGCGTATGGCGCAAACCACTGAAAATGTTTACGGCATTTTAGATGATCTTGCACCAAAAGCAGTTGAAAAAGCAAAAGTTGAAGCAGCAGCAATTCAAAAAGTAATTAACGATTCTGGCGAAAGTTTTGAACTTAAACCGTGGGATTGGGCTTTTTACGCTGAAAAAGTACGTGCAGAAAAGTACAACCTAGATCCAGCCCTAGTTAAACCTTACTTTGAATTACAATCGGTAATTCATAATGGTTTATTCTTCGCTATGGAAAAACTATACGGTATTACCTTTAAAGAACGTAAAGATCTGCCGGTTTACCACGAAGATGTAACTACCTTTGAAGTATTTAATGCTGATGGCAGTGCAATTGGTTTATTTTACATGGACCCATACGCACGTGAAGGTAAGCGTGGCGGTGCTTGGATGAGTGCATACGTAGGGCAAAGTGGTTTAAAAAACACTAAACCTGTTATCTACAACGCGCAAAACATTCCAAAACCAGCAGCAGGTCAGCCTACATTATTAACCTTTGACGAAGTATCTACTTTGTTCCATGAATTTGGTCATGCGGCGCATGGTTTATTCTCAGATGTTAAGTACCCAAGCCTAGCAGGTACAGCAACAGCACGTGACTTTGTTGAGTTTCCTTCTCAAGCAAACGAAGATTGGATGATTGAACCGACTGTATTAGCTAACTACGCTAAGCACTACAAAACAGGTGAGCCAATTCCACAAGACCTGCTTAACAAAATGTTAGAATCACAAAAATTCAACCAAGGCTTTGGTACTACTGAGTACTTAGCTGCGGCATTGCTTGATATGGAATGGCATTCATTTGGTTCTGATAAAAAAATAGCTGATGTAGAAGAGTTTGAACAAAGCGCGCTAGAAAAACATGGTATTGCTTACTACCCTGTTCCACCGCGTTATAAATCAAACTACTTTAGCCACACTTTTGCCGGTGGTTACTCTGCAGGTTACTACGCGTACCTTTGGACCGAAGTATTTGCAGCCGACGCCTTTGCCCATATGGAAAACAACGGTGGCTTAACGCGCAAAAATGGCGATAAGTTCCGTAAAGAAATCCTATCTAAAGGCAATAGCCGCGACTTAATGCAAAGCTACATTGAATTTAGAGGTCAAAAACCAACTACCGACGCACTTCTTAAGCGCCGTGGTTTAGTAGACTAATTAGTTAACTAATTAACACCTTTAAAAGCCCGCTTGCGGGCTTTTTTATTGCCATTAACTTAACCCACTTTTATACCCTTTTAACTCAAAGAAAATACCACTTTAAACAACTATGTTAATCTGAATAAAAAATTCAGGTGCCGCTATGAAACGCATATTAATACTCCCCATCACGCTTATTTTAGCTGCTTGTAACCAAGTAACTCAAAAACAACAAGCCGACATTATTATTAATCACGCCAATGTAATTAATATGATGACAGGGCAAATTACGGCTAATCAATCCATTGTTATCAACAATTCTACTATTGTAGCCCGTGGCGGCAATGAGCTAAATTTACGTTACAGCGCCACAAGTCAAATTGATGCAAGTGGTCAATATGTAATGCCTGGACTTTGGGATATGCATGTACACTTTGGCGGCGGCGAGCAACTAATAACAGAAAACAAACAATTACTGCCGTTATATTTAGCCTATGGCATAACCACAGTGCGCGATGCGGCCGCTGATTTAAGTGAGTCGGTATTGCAATGGCGCGAGCCAATTAATCAAGGCACATTAATTGGCCCTACTATTTATACCTCAGGGCCAAAGCTCGAAGGTAAAAACTCTATTTGGCCTGGCGACTTAGAAGTAGAAACTAGCGCAGAAATGCACGCAGCCATTGATAAACTTGAGGCCATGAATGTCGATTTTATTAAAATTACCGACAGCGCTTTAACGCCACAATTATACTTACAAGCAGTAAAAGAGGTTAAAAAGCGCGGTTACCAAATTTCGGGGCATATTCCTTTTTCGCTTTCGGTAACCGATGTGTCAAACGCAGGGCTTGATGCGATTGAACATATGACCTACATGCTAAAAGCCGCAGCCGATAACGAACAAGAAATTTCTGCTAAGGTAAAATCAGGTTTACTGAGCTACTCCAGTGCACTGCCAATTATTGCTGAGCATGTTGATAAAGCCACAGCAATGCAAAAATATCGTATGCTCGCAAAAAACAATACCGCTGTTGTACCTACCTTAATTGGCGGCCAAATTACTGCCTACATTGATGAAAACAACCACCAGCAAGACGAGTACCTAAATTATTTAGGCAAAGGATTAAAAGCTACCTACCAATGGCGAGTTGATCGCGCAAATAAAGATACCCCTGAGCAAATAACACAACGCAAAGAGCGTTTTATAAAAACAGCAAAATTACTCCCTTGGGTGCAGCAAGCTGGCGTATCAATTATTGCCGGTACCGACGCCGGTTTTTTAAACTCTTATATTTATCCGGGGTTGTCGTTGCATCAAGAGCTCGCTATTTTTAGTGATTACGGGCTAACCCCGTTACAAACACTACAAAGTGCCACAATAGCTGGGCCTAACTTTTTAGGTAAAACGCAGCAATTTACCAGTTTAGAGGTGGGTAAAGTGGCAGATATTATTATTTTAGCGCGCAATCCACTAGTTAATATTCGTAACACGCAATCACTGCAAGGCGTTATTAGCCATAACCGCTACTACAATAAAAAAGCGCTAGAGCATTTAAAATTACAAGCCAAGCAATTTGTAAGTTCACAATAGTTACTTTTTAGTCCACTTGTTTTATCAAGTGGACTATTACTCTTTATTATTATCTAGGTTAAACTCGTTGTTTTATTTGGAGTTATAAAAACCATGGCTTACTTGTTTGCTGTCACCCTATTATGGGCGTTCTCGTTTAGCTTAATTGGTGTATATTTAGCAGGCCAAGTTGATGCATGGTTTAGTGTGTTAATCCGCATTGCACTCGCTGCATTAGTTTTTTTACCATTTTTAAAGGTTAAACATACCCCTAAGCCACTGGCGTTAAAATTAATGCTTATTGGTGCAGTGCAACTTGGTGCTATGTACAGCTTTTACTATCACTCATTTTTATATTTAAGCGTGCCTGAAGTACTACTATTTACAGTGATGACCCCGCTTTATATCACCCTACTAAACGATGCTTTAGAAAAACACTTTAACCCTCGCTTTTTTATTGTTGCTATTATTGCTATTGGCGGCGCGGTAGCCATTAGGTATGAAGGTATAAGTAGCGACTTTGTGCTTGGCTTATTATTAGTCCAAGCGGCTAACCTGTGTTTTGCCATTGGCCAAGTGGCCTATAAACGCTTAATGAGTAACAGTACCCTTGAGCACAAATCGGTGTTCGGTTGGTTTTTTATCGGCGCTTTATGCGTTGCTTTAGTGTGCTACATGCTGTTTGGTAATACCGATAAACTACCAACAACCACAACTCAATGGAGCGTGCTTATTTATTTAGGAGTAGTAGCGTCTGGGTTTGGTTATTTTGTTTGGAACAAAGGGGCTACCTTAGTCAATGTGGGGGCACTGGCGGTAATGAATAACTTACTGATCCCTGCTGGTATTATTGTTAATGTGCTTATTTGGAACAGAGATGCCGATTTATTCAGGTTAACTATTGGTGCAGGAATTATTTTAGCTGCATTATTGGTGAATCAATACTTTAATAAAAGTGCCATAAAATAGCGCTACACTTACAGCATCTTAATAATTTAAAGTTGTTTTAAATGCTCGGTAAAATAATTTTAGTCGCCGGTTTTATTTTTATTATTACTGGCTGTAGCAATACCCTAATTAACGAACAAAATGCTCAACTGGGTACGCGTCCTTATTATTTAATTAACGATATGGACGCTGGTGATTTAAAAGCACAATTAGAATCGTGTAGTGAAGGCCCTTTTTATCGCACCGACTTTTCAATTGGGCATCGCGGTGCGTCTATGCAGTACCCTGAGCACACTAAAGAAGCCTACACTGCTGCTGCAAGAATGGGCGCGGGTGTTGTAGAGTGCGATGTTACATTTACAAACGATAATGAACTTGTATGTCGCCATTCACAATGCGATTTACACACCACAACCAATATTTTAGCCATTCCTGAATTAGCGGCTAAATGCAGCGAACCATTTATCCCCGCCGACGCTGAAAACGCAGTAACCGCCTCTGCAAAGTGCTGTACTAGCGACATTAGCTTGAGCGAGTTTTTAACCCTTAAAGGCAAAATGGATGGTGCAAACATTCACGCAACTACTGCTGAGCAGTATATGCAGGGCACACCTAATTGGCGCACCGACTTATACGCAACTAATGGCACATTAATGACGCATAAACAAAGTATTGCGTTATTTAAAGCACTCGGGGTAAAAATGACCCCTGAGCTTAAATCACCAGAAGTTAGCATGCCTTTTAAAGGCATGACGCAAGAGCAATACGCGCAAAAAATGTTAGATGAATACACTCAAATGGATATACCGGCGTCGCGAGTATACCCGCAATCATTTAATCTTGATGACGTAAAATATTGGATAAACAACAATCCTGATTTTGCTGATCAAAGTGTCTATCTTGACGGGCGCGATAGCGATGCTGGGTTCGATCCTAGTAATCCACAAACATGGCAACCTAGCATGGATGAACTGGTTGCTAATGAGGTGAAAATTTTAGCCCCGCCTATTTGGATGATGTTAAAAATAGATAACGAAAGCAATATTGTGCCATCACAATACGCAATTGCCGCTAAAGCTGCGGGCTTAGAGCTTATTGCATGGAGCCTTGAGCGCTCGGGTCCACTTAACCAAGGTGGTGGCTATTACTATCAATCGATTGCTGATGTAATAAATAACGATGGCGACATGATGAAAGTAGTCGATGTACTTGCGCAAGATGTTGGCGTAATGGCGATATTTTCCGATTGGCCAGCAACCGTTAGCTACTACGCAAGCTGCAATAAAATGCCTGCTAGCCTTTAACTAGTCGTATATTTTATCGCGCTCAGTTACCATATAAATTTATATAACTGAGCGCAATTATGATCATCCAGCAACATAACGCCGACTTGCCTACCCCTACAGGGTTAATGCGAACCACTATTTACCGCCCTCAAGCGCAAGGGGTGTTTCCTACACTTATTTTTTACTCTGAAATTTTTCAACAAACCGCCCCTATTGCCCGCAGCGCTGCTATTTTAGCAAGCCATGGCTTTGTAGTATTAGTACCTGAAGTATTTCATGAGTTAAATCCTATTGGCACTGTGCTCGCTTACGACGACGCAGGTAAAGACAAAGGTAATGCCGATAAATGGGCTAAACCTTTAGAGCATCACGATAGCGATACCCAAGCTATGATCGACTTTGTAAAACAACAAAACTATTGCACAGGTACGCTTGGTGTAATGGGTGTGTGTATTGGCGGGCATTTAGCATATAGAGCCGCATTAAACCCTGAGATTAAAGCCGCATTTTGTTTATACGCAACCGATATTCACAGCAACACATTACCAGCAAAAGCAGGTAATAATTCATTTGAACGTATGGCAGATATACAAGGCGAAATTCACTTTATATGGGGGAAACAAGATCCACATGTGCCACAAGAAGGGCGCACTAAAATATACCAGCAATGCGTAAGCACTGGCATTAATTACCAATGGCTAGAAGTAAACGCACAACATGCTTTTATGCGCGACGAAGGTGAGCGATACGACGCAGCGCTTGCAATAAGTATGTATCAACAAGCTGTGGCATTATTTAACCGCACTTTATAAATTGGCTGTTTAAATTAACCTAAACTCTGGATAATAAATCCCTTAACCAGAGTTCATGTTAAATATTTTTTAGCATGCCTAAAGCGGTATGCTGTTTTACAAAGTAGGCTTTTAAGTAATCTATAAATAGCCGCAGTTTTTTAGACCCTGCCGCTCCTGGCGGAAACACTCCATAAAGCTCAATATCTTTGCTTTTGTAATCATCTAATATAATTTCTAGCAACCCTGCTTGCACTTTAGGCCACGCATCGTACAGCGGAATACGGCCTATGCCATGCCCGGCTTCAACAAAAGCAGTACGGGCAGCGGCGTTATTGGTACTTAAACCGCCTTGCATTATAATATCGTGTTTTTTCCCTTCTTTTGAAAGGGTTAACGTTTTACTACCCAATTGATACACCACCCATTGATGCTGAGCTAACTCCACAGGATTTTTAGGTTTGCCAAAATGAGCAAAGTAATCTGGCGAGCCACAAATACAGGTACTCATTGTTGTGAGTTTAGTTGCTTGTAAATTAGAGTCACTTAGCGCCACCCCACGAATGGCAAAATCAAACCCATGTTTTATAATATCAACCACATCATCGCTAAGTTGTAGGTCTATGTTAATTTTGGGGTATTGGCGTTTAAAGTTATTAATAGCAGGCACTATTAATTGCATTCCTACATTTACCGGACAACTAATTTTGAGCAGCCCCTGAGGCTCACTTTTTATATTTTCTATTTGTAGATTTGCCGCATTGGCTTGCTCAGTAATTATTCTGCAGCGCTCGTAATACGCCACTCCCGCCTCGGTTAATGCCATAGTGCGTGTTGAGCGATTTAGTAGGGTAATTTCAAGTTGGGTTTCTAATTTTTTTAAATGGTAACTTGCCACCGCACGCGTTAAGCCTAACTGCTTAGCCGCAGCGGTTAAACTACCCTGCTCTACAATTTGTGCAAACACCACCATACTTTTCAACTGCTCAAACGACACTTTCATAACATCTCCTAAATTTACTGCATTATTGTATCAATTATTAAACCAATAAAGTTAAATTTATCATCGTTGTTTAAAGTATTGTTAGTGCATATAGTAGTTGGTAGCAAAGTTAACTAATTTAAATCATCAAAAGGAATATTCTAATGGCTAAAAAAATACTTATGGTTTTAACCTCGCATGCAGAATTGGGTAACACAGGTGAAAAGACAGGTTTTTGGGTAGAAGAATTCGCAGCCCCTTATTACACATTTAGAGATGCAGGCGTTGAAGTCACTCTTGCATCGCCAAATGGCGGCCAGCCGCCGATAGACCCTACAAGTACTCTTGCTGATTTTCAAACTGATGCAACTAAACGCTACGACGCAGACAGCGCCGCACAAACATTAATGGCCAACACCAAAGTGCTTAGCGAAGTAAATTCGACAGATTTTGACGCGGTATTTTACCCAGGCGGCCACGGCCCATTATGGGACTTAGTAGAAAACACCGACTCTATTGCACTTATTGAAAGCTTTATTAAAGAGCAAAAGCCAGTAGCGGCTGTTTGTCATGCCAGTGCCGTATTTTTAAATACTAAAGATGCCGATGGCAACGCACTGGTTGCTGGTAAAAAAGTAACTGGTTTTACTAACAGCGAAGAAGCTGCGGTACAACTTACCGACATAGTGCCATTTTTAGTTGAAGACGAACTAATTAAAAAAGGCGGCGACTATCAAAAAACAGATGACTGGGGTGTACTTGTACTCGAAGATGGCCTAGTAATTACTGGTCAAAACCCAGCAAGCTCAGAACTTGCTGCTAAAAAGCTACTAACCAAACTAGGTTAATAGCGATTTATAAGTAAAAAAGCACAGCATTTAATGCTGTGCTTTTTTAATTGCTTTGCATTAGCAAATACAATTCCTATACTGGCAACTATTAAGCTCAACTAGGACGATTATATGGCAACCAAGCCAACCACACGGTCATTACTAACAAGTAAACGCTTCGCCATTTTTAGTATTGTTACAATTTGCTTTTTTTTACAGCTAATTAATAGCTTACCTGGCATTAATCTTAATGGTTTTGGCATTTATCCGCGCAGTATTAATGGCTTAATTGGCATACTGTGCGCGCCATTTTTACATGGCAGTTGGTGGCACTTTGCTAGTAACATGCTGCCTTTTGTAGTTTTAAGTTGGTTGATTTGCCAATACAGCGTTAAGCGTTTTTATAGCGTATTTATTTTTACCGCATTAGTAGGTGGCTTTTTAGTATGGGCATTTGGTCGTAGTAATATTCATGTTGGTTTAAGTGGCGTTATATATGGGCTGTGGGGATTTATACTTTGCTATGGCGTAATAAGACGTTCATTTAAATCCATTGTTATTGCTGTTGTCGTTGCGCTACTTTACAGCGGGTTTGTTTGGGGTGTACTACCACAGCGCTTACATATTTCGTTTGAAAGCCACTTATTTGGGGCCCTAAGCGGATTGTTTTTAGGTTATAAACTAGCAAAAGCCGACAAGCTTAAAAGTCAAAAAACTCGCCTTTAATTTACTTTAATGGCGACACTTATTAATACATATATTTTTTATATGTATTTCATTTAAACAGAGGTTATTTTTATGAGTGATCAAAATCAATACACCCCACCCAAAGTTTGGACATGGGAGAGTGAGAGTGGCGGTAAATTTGCCAGCATTAATCGCCCCATTGCCGGCGCAACTCATGACAAAACCTTACCAATAGGCAAACATACATTCCAACTTTATTCGCTTGCTACACCAAATGGTCAAAAAGCCGCGATTATGTTTGAAGAGCTACTAGAGCTGGGTTTAACCGATGCAGAATACGACGCATATTTAATAAATATTGGTGATGGTGATCAGTTCGGCTCTGACTTTGTTGATATTAATCCAAATTCAAAAATTCCAGCATTAATGGATCATTCAACCACGCCGCCAACGCGTATTTTTGAATCGGGCTCTATACTGCAATACTTAGCAGAAAAGTTTGATGTGCTTATACCTAAAGATTTAAAAGCTAAAACAGAATGTCGTAACTGGCTATTTTGGCAAATGGGCTCAGCGCCCTATTTAGGTGGCGGGTTTGGTCATTTTTATAGCTACGCCCCCACTAAAATGCAATATCCTATTGATCGTTTCACCATGGAAACCAAGCGCCAGCTTGACGTGTTAAACCGCCATTTAAGTGCAAACGAATATATGGCAGGAGATGAGTACTCAATTGCCGATATCGCAATTTGGCCTTGGTATGGCTCTTTAGTGCTTGGCGATATTTATGATGCAGCTGAATTTTTAGATGTTGCCTCATACACTCATGTTGTACGTTGGGCTAAACAAATTTCTGAGCGCCCTGGCGTAAAACGTGGTCGTCGCGTTAACCGCACATGGGGACCTGAAGAAGAACAACTAGCAGAGCGCCACAGTAGTAACGACTTTTAATCAAATCGCCTTCCCCTTTATATAAATAATTATGAAGGGGTTTAATTCAGCCTACCTTGGAGCATAGTTATATTTAATTTATTTTCCTAGCCAGAGGTTTTCAATTAAAACAGGCTGATTTACGCATCAATAACCGGCCTATTGCAAGAAAATTCAACGCAGTTAGCGCTGAAAATAGCTGCTTGAGATAAGTTTATTATTCGGAGAATAGGTTATATTACATAGCGCAAACTAATCGTATTTATTATTTATTACGTAATGGAGTGAGTAATTAATAATGAGGCTAGCTCGTTTTTAGGGTTAGTATTTTATGCAAAACGATTTAAGCAAAAAAATAAACATAGTGTGGTTTAAACGCGATTTACGCCTTAGCGATCATCAGCCTCTAAAAAATGCATTTAGTAACGGCTTACCTACCCTACTACTTTATAACTTTGAGCCATTACTACTTGAAGATGCACACTACAATAAGCGGCATTGGCGCTTTGTATATCAATCTATAGTTGAGTTAAACAAGCAACTAGCTCGTTTTAATAGCTACGTTTATATATTTAATTTAAACATGGGTGAGCTACTTGAGTCGTTAAAAGCGCAGTTTGAAATAGTGAATGTATTTAGCCATCAAGAAATAGGTTTAAACAACACCTTTGAGCGCGATAAAGCTATTAAAGCCTGGTGTCAGCATAATCATATTAACTGGCAAGAATCGCAAACAGGCGCTGTTATTCGCGGCAAAAAAAATCGTAACAATTGGAATGAGCGCTGGCAACAAACAATGCAGGCACCTATTGCTGTTCCTAATTGGAAGAGTTTAAAAACAATTACACTCAATAACTACCAAACACCTGAGCTGCCAAGCGCTTATACGCAAGATCACGACAGCTTTCAACAAGGTGGCCCGCTGCAAGCGCGCACTGTAATGCAGAGCTTTTTTGCCGAGCGTGGCAAGGGTTATCAAAAAGGAATATCGAGCCCAAGTTTAAGCCAAACTCATTGCTCTCGGCTTTCGCCCTATTTAGCCTGGGGGAACATTAGCCTTAGGCAAGTGTATCAAATGGCCGTTGATGAATACCATTCAAAGCATCCTGATAAAAGAGGCTGGAAGCGCCCGCTTGCTGCATTTGTATCGCGCTTGCATTGGCACTGCCACTTTATGCAAAAGTTTGAGAGCGAATGTTCTATGGAGTTTTTAGCCCTTAATCCGGGGTATCACGTATTTCCGTATCGCGATGACGAAAACGTAAAAAGCGATATTGAACGCTGGGCGCAAGGCCAAACAGGTATTCCAATTATTGACGCTTGCATGCGCTGTTTAAAAGCCACCGGTTATATAAACTTTAGAATGCGTGCCATGTTAGTGAGCTTTGTAACGCATCATTTAAATATAAGCTGGCAGCAAGCAAGCTTGCCTCTCGCTAATTACTTTTTAGATTTTGAGCCTGGAATTCACTACCCGCAAATTCAAATGCAGGCCTCGGTTACTGGCATTAATACCATTAGGCATTACAACCCAATAAAGCAGTCGGAAGATCAAGATCCAACAGGCGCGTTTATTAAAAAGTGGTGCCCCGAACTTGAAAAACTCCCTATTGAATATTTACACCAACCTTGGCAACAAACGCCAATGGAAGCGCTATTTAACGACTTTAAATTAGGAGTGGATTACCCCGAACCCATGCTTAACTTAACCGCAGCCTCAAAAGCAGCGCGCGAACGTTTATGGCAGTACCGCGAGCGAGCAGATGTTAAACGCGCCATAGGGAGTATTCTTAAAAAGCACGTTGGCGTTACCCGCAATACAACTAAAGTAAAAAATAAAACCACTAACGATGGCTCATAAAAAGCAAAGCTTACCTTAGAAAATATGCCCCATTTGCAATAAACCTTTCGCGTGGCGTAAAAAATGGCAGCGCGACTGGGACAATGTTATTTACTGCTCAAAGCGCTGTAAGTGCAACACCTAATAATAGCTGGCGCTCATCTTGCACTAACCTTATAAATACAACGCTTTTTAGCTATATTGTGATTATTTTTGCAAATAACTCTCACCTAGCATGAAAAGCTTACCGCCAATGCAATAAGGAGAAGATGATGACAATTAAAAAATCTGCAAACTCAAAATGGTCTGGTGATATTAAAACAGGTAAAGGCAGTATTTCTACGCAAAGTGGCGCGCTTAATAATCAACCCTACGGATTTAATACTCGCTTTGAAGATAAGCCCGGCTCAAACCCCGAAGAATTAGTAGCTGCGGCGCACAGTGCGTGCTTTAGTATGGCGTTATCGCTAGCATTAGGTGAAGCAGGATTTACCGCCGACAACATTGATACCAAAGCAGTAGTTAGTTTGGATGAAGTTGACGATGGTTTTACTGTTACGCATATTGCGCTTGAGGTTAGTGCTAAAATTGCCGATATTGCAAACGAGCAATTTCAAGCATTGTGCGAGCAAACCAAAAAAGGCTGCCCTATTTCTAAACTAATGAATGCTGAAATATCACTTAAGGCTGAGCTGCACTAACTATTGTAAATACATTATTAAAACGCCGCATTTATTTGCGGCGCTATATTACATGCGTTTAGTTACATATTACCTAGTTCTATCATCATCGCGGTGTACATGCGCAAGTTAAGCTTAAGCTGCTTAAGGGTAATAAACTCATGCTCAGAGTGTCCAGTGTAACGCTTACCTGGCATTGATGGGCCAAACGATACCGCATTATCAAACAACTTAGCGTTAGTACCGCCACCAATAGAGACAAAACCGGCTTGTTGATCACCCGTAAAATGCTTAAAAATATCAAGTAATTTTTGCGCATGCGGCGCGCCATCAAGTAGCATAGGCGTACCAATAATGGTTTTAACATCACTTAGTGTTACATTATTAGTGGCTTGCCATTTTGCTAGTGCAGTGTCTATTTGCTGCTTTAACTTCAGCTCTTCTTTGCCCATAGGGCGGCGCGCATTTACACTAAGCGTTAGTGCATTTCCCTCTCGCTCTATCACCGTAGGCGCCACTGTCATTGGCCCCATAAAGTCATGTTTGTAGGCAATATCGCCAAACTGTTTGCCATGAATATCTAAACCAATCAGCTGATTTACAAAGTTAATTAACTGCCCATCACTGTTATTTTCAAGCGTTTGGCCTTTAAATATTTCGGCTAAATAAGCAATTGCATTAACACCCGACTCTGGCTCTGATGAATGCGCCGACACGCCTTTTACAGTAATTGCGACAGCAGTATTGTCTTGCTGAGTAAAGCTAAACTCTACTTGCTTAAGCGTACTGGCTTTGGCTTTTAATTGAGTAAGTAACTTAGCATCAGCATTATGCAGTACTAGGCTAGCGTCTTCAGGTATTTGGCTTACAAATGCACCACCTGCAACATCGCTAACATAAACACCTGTTTTTGCTGAGGTAGCATTGAACGTTGGTGCAATTAAACTCCAACCTTTTTCGGCCACTACTACCGGGTATGACGCATCTATTGTTACTGCGTACTTTGGCTGCTCATAGGTTTTCATAAACTCAGTAAGCGGGCCCCAGTCAGACTCCTCGGCCAAATAAATCATTAACTCAATACGGTTATTAAGCGTTATGCCTTTATCTTTAATGGCCTTCATGGCGTAAAGTGCGGTGGCAATTGCGCCTTTATCGTCCTCTGTACCGCGGCCAATTAAGCGCCCTGGCTCTGATGTTGTATCAATAATAAATGGGCTTTGCTGCCACTTACTTGCATTAGCTGGTTGCACGTCGCCGTGTGTTACTACGGTTACTTTATCGCTTTGCTCCCCAAGTCCAATTAATACTGTGTAGCCTAAATCCTGATAATCTAAACCCAGCTCGGCCGCTTTCATTTTTAGTAAGGCTTTAAAACCAATAAAGTCGGGATTTTGTGGTGCGCTAATATCGCTTTTATTCACAGTAGGAAATGATACTAAATTGGTTAGTGTATGTACCTGTGCGCTTTGGTAGGCATTTACGGCATAATCGGCAACACTATCAATATTTTTATTTAACTGTGCTTGAGCACTAAAGGCAAATAATGCAACACTGGCTAACGCTAACTTTTTCAAAACATTTCCCATTTAATTAATCACTAAGAAACATAATTATAACCTTGTGCACCTCACACAAACAGCGCTTTGCGGTAAAGTCACATAACAACCAGTGCAATTAAGTTAAATATTTATATAGTTGCTTTTATACTTGGTGCTATATAATGCGCGCCTTAAAATTATGAGTATTAAAAATGAACCGTCGCAAAAAAATAGTTACTAAATTTCAAAAGAAAGATAAGCGCACCAATGCCAAATTACATAAAAGCAAAAAACCGGGTTATGTATCAAAAGCTGAGCGCGAAAAACTTGCTGCGCAAGAAGTAGAGCAAGTAATTATTGAGGCAAATTTAGAACAAGAATAAGCGCTATTAATAGCGCTTATTTAATCAGCTTATTTAGCTTTAAAAGGGCTGAAGTGGCACAGATAACGGGTAGCAACATAACCCACTACTGCTGTAGCAATAATTAACTCTAATACCGCTAAGTTATGTATTTGCTCAATGTATTGAGTATCTACTTGTTTGATTAGCATCCAAGAAGACATTTTAAATAAAGCGGTTGCACCAATTACCATGGGAAACGTAAAAGCAGCGTACCCTGGGCAAAATGGACGACGTAGTAGTTTAAAAAAAGCCACATAAATAATAAATGTCATCAATACGGCTATCCCAAATAGTAGGCCTACAATTATTGGTGATGGGTTGGCTACTATAGTGAAATACCCAGCTAACGATAAGCTTGCCGGCGCAGCTAAAATAGCGAGGGTTGGCTGAGCCGCATCGGGTATTTGTTTAGCAAATATTATACGGTAAATCATCATAGGTAGCATGATGGCGTATATTATCATGCCAAAAATAAGGGCACCTTCTGCCAACCAAGCCAATGCAGGGTTACCTGAAAATGCGACATCGGCAACAATAATACCTACAGGTGGTACAAACCAGCTAGGGACCATATGCTCAATTTTAAAGTCGCGAGCACGATGCACTACAAAACTAATAAAAAAGCTTAAGTGTAACAAAAAGGCTAGTACCCACAATGCATCTCCTGCAATCGCATTTAGCTGCCCTATAGAGTTAGAAACAACCATGGTAGCCATAGCAAAGGTAGGTACTACACTGCCCACTACCGGATGTGCTAAATCAGCTTTTAATAAATTAGGGTGTAATATAAATTTTATGCTTAATAGTACTAACAGCACACTGGCCAAAGCAGCGCCAACGTACTGGCTATAACCATTAAAATTTATAAAGCTTTCCCATGCCCAACCAAGGCTTGCAATACCTAGTGCTAATCCGCTCATTGGGGTCGGGGCAGCCATTACTTTTGTTTTAATACGATTAAACATGATTCAATTCCAAATTACTTTGCTTTATTTAGGTGAAGTATAGGCTTGCATTACGTTAAGTTAAATATGATTATATAAAACACCTGTTCAATAAAACTAAACACTTATGGCTTCATATATATGGCTTCACATATTTCACTAAAACAACTAAGCGTATTTGTTAGTATTACCCAGCATATAACCCTAACAGCGGCGGCCGAAGCGTTATTTTTATCTAAAGCGGCAGTGAGTATGGCACTTGCTGAGCTTGAAAAACAATTAGGCCACCCTTTATTTGATCGGGTTAATCATCGGCTTATTTTAAACCAAGAAGGACAAAAGCTATTACCTTTAGCTGATGAGTTACTTAATAGGGCAAGTAGTATTGATGCTTTATTTACCGATAATGCTCAGGTAGCAGGAACATTAAAAATAGGCGCCAGTGATACTATAGGGAATCATATTCTCCCTACTTTACTGAGCGACTTTAGAGAACAAGAAAAGCATTATTCACAGCAAATTTTTATCTCAAATTCAGCACTTATTTGTCAAAAACTCATCGATTTTGAGCTCGACATTGCACTTATTGAAGGCCAAGCTCATCATGGCGATCTAATATCGAGTGTGTTTAGTCAAGATGAAATGTGTATTATTGCGCCATTATCACACCCACTTGGCACTAAAAAACAGATTAATTTTAGTGACTTAACTAATAGCCAATGGGTTTTAAGGGAGCCTGGGTCTGGTTCGCGTAACTTTTTTTTACAGTCACTTGCCTATAATATTGAAAATTGGACCCAAAGTTTTGAGTTAAATACTACTGAGTCGATAATTAACTGTGTATCTGCAGGGCTAGGGCTTGGCTGTTTATCGTCACTTGCGGCGCAATATGCGCTTAAAAATGACCGCGTTAAACGCCTCCCCTTATCTAGCCCAATGCACAGGCAGTTTTGGCTTGTTATTCATAAAAACAAATACCAAAGCCCACTGTTAAAGAAATTTATGGCATTTTGCCAGCAACGCTAAAGCCGAGTCAATAAAAGGGCCATAATAAATTACCATGGCCTTGTTATTTATAATTAAACTTTAAAACGCGTAGCTCAATGCTAGGTTTAATGATCTTCCCTGCCCTGCTAATTGCTCAAAGCCGGTTGCGTTATTTTTTTTATACTCAGCAATGCTAACCCCACCTAATGGTAGTTGATAGTACTGATCAAATAAATTTGTTACCTCAACACTGAGTGTAAATGCATCCCACACTGCTTTAGAACTTAAATTAACTAAATGATAGCTATCGGTTTGGTTTTCAAAGCGGTTGTTATCTATTCTTTTTTTAGTATCGACCCATTGCCATAAAAGCGAGTTTTCAACATTGCCAATTTGCTGGCTAATACCAAGCTGGGTTTGCAATGGTTTAATTTGATAAAGTGGCTGAGTGCTAGAGTTATCGTCGCGTTTGCCACGGGTGTTAGTTATATTTGCTTTTAACTGCCACTGACCTAACTGTTCAGATTGATAAATACTGGCACTTAAATCTACTTTAGCGCCATATAAAATGGCATCTACATTAGTAAATTGCAAAATATTGCGGCTATTACCGTCAATGCCTGAGCTATTAAAGTTTCTTACTATGTCAGCATCAATATAATCATTCACATCGGTATACCAAATATTAGTACTTACACGCCAGCTGTCGTCTTCTGCCAATTTAGTATAAGTAGCACTCATTGTATGCGCGGTTTCAACGCCAAGATCTGGGGTGCCAATATAACCATTACCATCGCCGTACCAGCCAATCATGGTTGTTGCCATATTGCTAACCCCCCAACTGTATCGCTCGTATAGGTTTGGCGCGCGATTTTTACGGGCAATACCAAGTTGCAGTTCATCAACGTTAGTTATTTGGTAATTAATTAATACGTTTGCATCAACTACAGTATCGGTTTTACTTCTACTTCCTGCATTAAACGTATTTGCTGCCATAGCGTCACTTGGTCCCATATGCATACCGCCCATGTGCATACCTGTGTTATATGCCTGTACTTCATCTACTTGGGTATTTATATTTTCAATACGCACACCCGTGTTTAACCATAGTTTTTTACTATTTTGGCTTTCATATTCTGCAACAAGTGCAATACGTTGACGCTTACCATTATTAATATTTTTATAGTCGTTTGGCCCCATCATGGCCGAACCTGTAATACCTGGCCACCAATCATCAATACTGTAATGGTAATATTCTTGAGCTAGCAATATGCTGCTATCGTTATCTAAATTAATACGCCATTTTAACTGACTGCTTATATCTTCTGCATCGGTTTTCATTGGCATCATGCCGGTTTTTTCTGCGCTAAAAAATCCCATATCGTGTTTTACGCTATGCCAATTTAGTTGCCCGGTAAATTCACTCTTTTTTAATGTTCTTTTATATTGTGCGATTGCCCCATAACTGGTGTTATCTGTCATATCCATATACTGGTTAGCAAAGCCTTGATAGGGGATTTTTTGATGACTAAGTTTAACTACAACTTGCTGTTTATCGTCGCGTATAGCCGCTGTTAAGCTATGATTTTGGGCGCGATATAAAGTATCTAATACAGCATCGCCGTTACCGTCTTCATAGCTGTTTGCATCACTAAACGAGCCCTGATAATTAACGCTAAATGTATCACTTGCTAAACGCGCGCCTCCCCCAAGTTTACGGCCATTATCAACAGTGCTGTACTTTGCCGATACATAACCAGAATGCCATGCTAAATCGCTATTTTGAGTGTACTGCGGTGCTATAGAGTTAACACTTATTACACCGGCTATATTATCGCCACCCGCACTTACCGGCGATACACCGGCAACCACATGATAAGACGTAACTTGGTTCGCCGAAATGTAAGACAACGGCGGATTCATTTGATTAGCGCATGCCGCCGTTATTTCTGCGCCATCAACTAATACTTTTACTCTGTCGCCCATTAAACCATTTAAAATAGGTAAATTAGATACGCCACCAGCAGCTGAAAAATCGACACCTAAATCACTTAATAGCGACTCTGTAGAGCCAAGTGCTAAATGTTTATTTTGAGCATGCCCATGTACTTCAATCACTTCTATAGATGTATCGTCGGCAAATACTAAAGGAGATAAAAGCCCACTTGTTAAAAACACTAAAGGTGAGAGTAAGTAAGGTGAACGGTATATTGTTTTATGCTTCATTATTTTATTCTTTAGAAAGCTATTATTAATGACGTAATTATACTGGATTCACCTTACTTGCATGCGCGACATAATGTCGCACTTTGTTAACTATAATCAGCATTTTCATATAAGTTTTTGCTAAGCTTATCTTTTTATATTAGGTTATTTGTCTCTCTAAATTAACCACACGACATTAAGGCTTTATTAAAGTATTAATTTACCTTTAACGGCCAGCTAATTGATGACGCCCTATGTTATTTGGCTTAAAATGGCCGCCTATTTATTCCCAGCATTTACAACAACACTTCTTTTGCTTTTTCGCAGCAACAACACTTTACAGTTTGTTTGTTGCCTAGTTTTTATGAATTAAACATTAATCTCAAAGGATTTTTATGACCGCTAATGTAGCACCGCCATCTAATCAACTTAACCGAACAGCTATATTAATCGTGCTTGCGCTCGGTACTTTTATTTTAGGGTTATCTGAATTTTCGATGATGCCTATGCTGCCACTGATCAGTGAAACTTTTGGCTCAACGCCTTCGCAAAGTGGCTACGCTATAAGCGCTTATGCTTTAGGTGTTGTTGTTGGTGCGCCCATTTTAATGTTAACTACTGCAAACATGAGAAAACGCAAAGCGTTGCTTATATTTTTAAGCTTAATGTGTATTTCTAATAGCTTAAGCGCTTTTGCAACGTCACTTGAGCAATTGGTATTGTTTCGCTTTTTAAGTGGCTTGCCCCATGGTGCTTATTTTGGTGCAGCTATTTTATTAGCCTCTGAAATTGCCCCTGCAGGTAAGCGTGCAAGCTTTATGTCGAAAGTTTTTATGGGTTTGACCATTGCCACCATTGTTGGCGTACCTGTGGTAACTTTAGTAGGGCAAAACTTAAGCTGGCGTTACTGCTTAGCCGGTGCAGGTGTTTTAGCTTTTATTGCTTTTATTTTTGTATATAAAGTTGTGCCAAATATTGAAAACACTAAACCATCTAATTTACTTAATGAGTTTGGAGTATTAAAAAACAAGCTGGTTTGGTCTATTTTGGGTATTGTAATTATTGGTTTTGGTGGGGTATTTTGTATTTATACCTATGTTGCTGATACTATTTTAGAAGTAACCGAAACAGCGCCCTACACCATTTCGATTGCTATGGTGATGTTTGGTATTGGCTCAACATTAGGCAATTATGTATTAGGTAAAGCGGCAGATAAATCTGCAATTAAAACGACTGGCTTAGTACTGGTTTGCACTATTGTATTTGCCTTTGCTTATGTAACCGCAAGCCATAACATTTGGCTGCTTTATGGGGTTATATTTTTTATTGGCTGCAGTTTAGGTTTAGCAACGCTAGTACAAACCTTACTAATGGATGTGTCTCCTAATGGGCATGCCATGATAGGCGCGTTAGTACAGTGTGCTTTTAATGTTGCTAATGCAATTGGCCCTTGGGTTGGAGGCATTGCAATTGCGCAAGGTGCCGCGCCAAATCAAACAGGCTATGTTGCCGCTGCTCTTTTTGTTGGTGGGTTTATTATGTGGTTACTTAGCTACTTACAAATGAGCAATAAATCGTTTGTAGCAAAAGAGGCTTAATAGTTAACTAAAAAGAGCGGCTCTTTTTATTTTTAATTACTAAGTGTAATTAAACACTTAACGATGCCATATCAATAACAAAACGATAACGAACGTCAGACTTTTCCATTCGCTCATAAGCTGTATTTATTTCATCAATATTGATCATTTCACATTCGGGTAAGACATTATGCTCGCCACAAAAATCAAGCATTTGCTGCGTTTGTGCAATACCACCAATAAGTGAGCCTGCAATACGGCGACGCCCCATTAATAATGGCACTGTGCTTAGCTCATCAACCGGGCCAACCTGACCAACAATAACCAGTGTACCATCAATATCTAGCAGTGGTGTGTAAATAGATAGATCGTGCTTTACCGGTACGGTATCAATAATAACGTCGAAGGCTGACTGCGCACTTTTCATTGCATCATCGTTTGACGACACTAAATAATGCTGGGCACCTAGTTTAACCGCATCGTCTTTTTTAGACTCACTACGGCCAACTACCGTAACGCTTGCGCCCATAGCGACAGCGTTTTTAACCGCCATATGACCAAGCCCACCTAAACCAACCACAGCAACACGACTGCCTTTTTTAACGCCCCACTTATGTAATGGCGAGTAGGTAGTAATGCCTGCACACAACAGCGGTGCAACACGCGACAGCTCTAAGTTTTTAGGTACTGAGAGTACGAACTCTTCACGCACTACAACATGTTTAGCATACCCACCTTGGGTCATATCGCCGTTAACACGATCTGTTCCTGCATATGTGCCTACCATGCCTTCACGGCAAAACTGCTCTTCGTTATTATCGCACTGATCGCAACTTTTACATGAGTCGACCATACAGCCAACAGCAACCGTATCGCCTTGCTTATATTTTGTAACGTCGCTACCTACCGACATAACCTTACCAACAATTTCGTGTCCGGGTACTAACGGGTAGCGACTACCGCCCCAATCATTACGTACCGCGTGCAAGTCTGAATGACAAACTCCACAGTATAATATTTCAATTTCTACATCGTTATTTCGTAAATCGCGGCGCTCAAAAGAAAACTCGGTGAGTTCTGAACCTTGGCTTTTTGCTGCATATCCTACTGTTTTCATAATAACTCCATAGTATGTTAAAAATATAAATACCAAATAAGTATACTTGCTTAGCTGTGAACACTAACTGATGATAAAAAACCCAAGCCGTACGCTTGGGTTCCATTTGATTGCTGATAACTTAATTGTTAGTAACTTAGCATTTAGGTTTGCCCTAATTATTTTGCCAGTACCGCGTTTAATTCATCTACAAATGTATGAATACGCTCTGCATTTTTACCTAAATCACTGCGACCAATACGCGACTTACTACGAATATCAACAAAACGCTGAGAGCCTTCATCTTTAATACGCACCACTATATCGTCTTTAAAACCAAACCAGGTGGTGGTCTCGGTTGCTTCAACAATCCCTTGGCTGGCATCGCTATTAACTAACTCCCAACCCAAATTTTTAATCGCTTGCACTGTAGCCACTACTAGCTCACTTTTTGGGTAAGCATAATTAAGGGTAGTCAGTTCTGGGTAAGCTTTAAGCTGTTGCGCAGCCGTTTCTGCTCCGGCATAAGTCACTGGGTTTGGCGCATCGGCACGCAGTGGTGCAATAGCTACAAACTTTGGTGGATTAACTACATCTGTCGAAATATCATGAATTGGCGGCACACTTTTCGCTTTATCCATCATATTAAGTGGCATAAAAATAGCAATACCCGCAAATACAACGGCCACTATAGTACTACTTACAGTGGCTGTTTTACGTATAAATATGACCTGCACTAAAAGTAATACAAGCGCAGCTCCCCCCACGTAAACACCAAACCTAAATCCAGCAAATGCAGTGCCTAACTCAACAACACCAAATTTATATAATGGCCCGGGTAATACAACCATTAAAAAGGCGATTAAACTCACCAAACTTACTAAAACTTTCATTAATTTACTCCATTACATGAATTTTTTATTCGCAAACAGTTTTATACTGTTTGCGATGGAATTTGGGTTACATTAATAACGAATTAAACCATAAAATCTAATGTCGACTGATTAAAGTATCTTAAGTTTGGAAATATATCACCTAATTCTGATGCAGGAACACCAAACCACTTAGCTAGTGTGGCAAAATATTGCTCATTTGCAACACTTGGTATTAATCGCCCTCGGCCGGTATCTTGTGGTCCGCCTAAATGTTGAGTTAATAACTCCCCATATATATTGGCGCCTTTAACTGCGCCTCCCATAACGATTTGGTTTCCTGCCCAACCATGATCCGTGCCATCGCCATTAGATGTTAGCGTACGGCCAAAGTCCGACATAGTAAACGACGTTACTTTGTCAGCCATATTCAGCTCATTCATCGCACTATTAAACTCGTTAAGTCCTTGTGCTAGTGTGCTAAGCAATGCAGGGTGAGTATTCAATTGATTATCGTGTGTATCAAACCCTCCCATAGAAACAAAAAACACTTGGCGCTGCGTACTTAACTTTGCTTGCACACTAATCGCCTTAGCTACCGCAGCTAGTTGCTTCGACAACCCTGTATCGCTAAATGAGGTAATAAGTTCAGGGGCGGCTTCAAGCGCACTATTCATTGTTTGGGTATTTCTAATCGCTGAATTAAAACTATTAGCGTAAGCACCCGTTAATGGATGATTCGTATTACCCATTATACGGTTCATAATATTGGTTACATGCTCAGTTCTTGGCTGATAACCGCCAAAAGCGTTTACTTTACTTATACCGCTTTTATTAAGCGAAAACGCCTTAGTTTGCGCGCCTGTTTGCCAAAGATTGGTGCCATCGAGCGATATGTTTGCAGCAAACTGATCTTGCTGATTTAAGCGCTCTAGCAAACGCGCTCCCCAACCATTATTTAGCGATTCCTTTTCACGACCATACATCCACGCTGCTTGTTGATTGTTATGTGAAAACAAGTGTTGAGGCAGCGGTACTGCTTTATTTTTATAATCGTCAAGCGTGGTTGGTGCAAGCAAAGTACCTACTCCGCCAACAAATGCCAAGTTAGCCGAATCAAACACACTTTGCATGGGTGCAAGCGCTGGGTGCAGCCCTACACCACCAGCAAACGACGAATTAGTATTAAGCGCAATAGGCGAAGCAACCGCCAAGTTTTGCCTGCTTTTTTCATACAAATTTCGTTGCTCGCCCTCTAACGGCATTAGCATATTTAGTGAATCGTTACCGCCATATAAAAATATACATACTAGGGCTTTATAATCACCCAATTCAATAGCATTTGTTGAACCCGTTAATGCTTGAAGTTGTAAGCTGGTTAGCGCCGCTGCCGACACCCCGCCTTTTAAACATAATGACAAAAATTGCCTTCTATTTATGCTCATTATGCCTCTCCTAATACTGCAAATTAAATTCAGGTGAAATAGCAATCATATAAAGTAAATACGATACCCGCTGACGATCTTGATTATCAATAAAATAGGCACTTAAATCGAGTAACGCCTGGCGTGTTTCGTGGCTCATTGAACCGGCAAAATACAACACATTGTACTGATCAAGTAACGACTCTATGCCATAATTTTTTAGATGGTTCATATCGTTTTTAATATAGACGTATAGTAATTTTGGACTTAAAGATGTTTTTCCTTCAGCCGCATTCCACACTAAATCTGCAAAGTGCTTATTCATTATGCCAATTATTGTAGAGTCATTTGCTATTTGTAACTCTGGAGCAACTAAGCCATCACTACGTAAATAAACAGGTTGGTAATCGGGCCTGTAAAAGTTAAATACTGAGGGCGACTTCATTGGCCCCTGTCCATAGGTATTGTATAAACCCCACGTGTTGTAATAACCGTTACCGGTTTTAGCATCTAGATTTCGCCAAAACTGTATTGTGGTTATCAGTGGCTCTTTTAGTTTCCCTTGATAATTTAAAACACTGCCAAAATGGCGTGCCTCATCATCTAAATAAATAGCCTTTATTACCGCGGCTAAATCTCCTCGTACTCCAGCGCCGTTATCATTAAAAACACGAGCAACACGGGTAACATATTGCGGTGTTGGGTTTGAGGTAATTAAACGCTGTATGAGTTGTTTACTAATAAATGGCGCTACATTATTGTGATTAAATAGGTTATCGAGCGCTATTTGCAGTGTTTCTTCTGGTCCGTAGCCCTCGGGGATAATTTCGCCATTTAACAATGTTTTTTGTTTACTAGAGTGATACTCGCTAAACGCTTTCATTGGATTTACATAATCACGTTTTTTTTTCTTAAAAGTTTCACTAGCTGCAAATGTCCACCCAGTAAAAACGCGCGCAAATCCTTCTATTTGAGCCTGACCGTAGGTGGCAATTGTATTACCTTGCGCATCAAGCTTTGGAGTAGCGTCTAAATTTAACTCTTCAAGGCCTATTGTAAATAACTGCATTACTTCGCGGGCGTAGTTTTCATCTGGGCGAATATTAAGCTCATCATTTGCCTTTTCATTCCCTAAATGGCTTAAAAAAGTACCCATAATTGGCGACAGCGTTACGTCTTCTAGTAGCTCTCTATAGTTACCAAAAGCATGTTTAAGCAAAATATCGTAGTAAGTGATCATGCCCTCGGGCTGATTACCTACATTACTACTTGCATCCGATACAACCAATATTTGACTCAATGCAAAGGCAACACGTTGGCGTAGTTGATCGTCGCTATGCAACACCCCCTTCCACCACGCATCAATCCTATTAATATACTGAAATTTGTTTTCATCAGGGCTTTTCACTAAATAACTACGATGGTAGTTAATTGGTAACGCCATTTGTTGCTCAAGCCACTGCTGTTCGCTTAACCCTTGAGCTTGGCGTATTTCACTTAATGTGGGGCCCATACTGCCTTGCTGTAATATACGTGCGGCAGCAGTTTCATCCATACTATTACGCGCAACAAAACTCACAGTTTTAACGTTGGTAGCCCCTTCATTATCGGTTGCCGTTACGCTAAAAGCGTACTCCATTGCTGCATGACTTTGCGCATCTGGTAAAGTAATAGTGATACTACTGGCATTTACAGGTGCATTAAGTACTTTAAGCCCCGCAGTTTGTTCCCACACAACACTACTGATAACGCCATCGGCATCGCCAACTGTTGCATTTAAATCAATAGTTTGACCTTTAACTATATCGTTTTTGATATTGGTTATTGATAGGGAGGGGATTTTATTTGTGCTTATAACTGGTGTCTCATCTGAGCCAGAGCCACCGCAAGCACTGATAAACAAAGCAGAGCTTGCTAGTAAAAAAGTTCTATAGTACATGTAAATTTGTTCTCACCTTTAATTAAAGCACAACAGTGCTTACTGCAATTAACACATCAATTGAAACATAAAAATTACATACTTACTCTTTATTTTTTGTAACCGAAACTTGACTAATTAGCAAAAATGCACAAACTACGGGGGTTAAACTAGCCAGAGCCTTATTATTTATGAAAACAGAAATTAGCTATCGTTTTGAATCTTCTCAAGTTGCCAACCGATTTATACATCTACTTAAAAATTGGCCCATTAATGATGTAAAAACAAAATTATTTAATGGCGGCAATTGCGTAAAGGTTAATTATGACTATGACGAGAGTGGTTTTGACTACACAGTTGCAGAGCTTGACGATTTAGCCGAAACACACGGCGGTAAAGAAATTTAAAAACAATGCTTATATATTTTGAAGTGTTTTTGGCTGGATCTACTTTTTTTAAAACTGATGGATTGTTGATTAGTAACTATAAATTAAACAAAAAAAGCACTATGGTTTAATTAAACCATAGTGCTGCTGTTTATCGTTATTTATCGAAATGAATAACAGTGCGAATACTTTCGCCTCTGCGCATTAAATCGAACGATTCGTTAATATCTTCAAGTCCCATTGTATGGGTAATAAAGTCACTTAACTTAAATTCACCCGCTAAATAACGTTCTACATAATCAGGTAATTCGCTGCGACCTTTAACCCCACCAAATGCTGAACCTCTCCATACTCTACCCGTTACCAATTGGAACGGACGGGTTGAAATTTCTTGCCCCGCACCAGCAACACCAATAACCACAGACTCGCCCCAGCCTTTATGGCAGCACTCTAGCGCAGAGCGCATTAGGTTAACATTACCAATACACTCAAACGAGTAATCAACACCGCCATCGGTCAACTCTACAATTACATCTTGAATTGGTTTGTCGTAGTCTTTAGGGTTAATAAAGTCGGTAGCGCCTAGTTTTTTTGCTAATTCAAACTTACTTTCGTTAATATCTATAGCAATAATTCGGCTCGCTTTAGCCATAGTTGCGCCAATAACTGCCGACAAGCCTATGCCACCAAGGCCAAATATAGCTACTGTTGCGCCTTCTTCAACTTTTGCAGTATTCATTACCGCGCCCATGCCGGTTGTAACACCACAGCCTAATAAACACACCTCTTCTAATGGTGCAGATTTATTAACTTTTGCTAACGAAATTTCTGGTAATACCGTGTATTCAGAGAAAGTTGAACAACCCATATAATGAAAAATTGGCTGTCCGTCTTTGTAAAAACGAGTGGTGCCATCAGGCATTAAGCCTTTACCTTGAGTTTCACGAATTTTTTGACACAAGTTAGTTTTACCCGATAAACAAAACTTACACTCGCCACACTCTGGTGTATATAAAGGAATAACGTGATCCCCAACTTTTACACTCGTTACGCCCTCGCCAACTTGCTCAACGATACCACCGCCTTCGTGGCCTAAAATAACCGGAAAAATCCCTTCAGGATCATCGCCAGACAAAGTAAAAGCATCGGTATGACAAACTCCAGAGGCAATAACTTTAACTAATACTTCGCCCTTGCGCGGCAGCATTACGTCAATTTCTTCGATAGATAAAGGCTGTTTTGGACCCCATGCTATAGCGGCTTTCGATTTTATAAACTTATCTGACATCTCGTTCTCTCTTAATTAATAAATTATTTAATATAAATGAACGTAAACACGTATTTTAGTTTAGTTCAGTTACCTTAATAATGCGCTGCTGCATATTATTTTTGGCTTAGAATTATGCTATTCATTTTAAAGCAATTAATGGCTATGCCCTTGCGATAGGTTAATCATTGCAATGCCTATGGCCACCAATGCCATTCCTAACCAAGTGGATAGTTCTAAATGCTGTTTATATACAAGGGTAGATAGTAGCGTAACGGTAACAATAGCTAATCCTGCCCACATCGCATGCACAATACCTACAGGCATGCCTTTCATTGCTTGGCCTAAAAAAACAAACGCAGCCAAATGGCCCAATAACACCACTATGCTGGGCAGTAACCTAGTAAAGCCATCTGTTTGTTTTAATGCCACATGCGACATTGCTTCTGCAATAACACCTAAAAATAAAAATACCCAACTCATATTTTTTCCTATTTATTTTGCGAGCTGTTGTATTAATGTCGATAACGTTATATCGACGATTTAACTTATTCACAGCATGTTTGTGTTGATGGCTGCTATTATATTTGTTTCTGTAAAAATGATAATATGCTATTTTTGAAATTAACTTGTACATATAGGTAACAATCATGCAGTGGGAAGGTATTAGTGAATTTGTACACGTTGCTGAAAATGCCAGCTTTACGCAAGCCTCAAAAAAAATGGCAATATCTACAGCGCAAGTAAGCAGGCAAATTAGTGCGCTCGAAAACCGGCTGAATGTGAAGCTGTTTTATCGCACTACGCGCAAAGTGTCGTTAACTGAAGAAGGCCGAGTGTTTTATCAGCATTGCCGCAGCGTGCTTGATGGCTTAGATGCTGCAGAGCGGGCTATAACTAATTTACAAACAACGCCCCAAGGTAAAATAAAGCTTACGGCTTCGGTAACTTATGGAGAGCAGCAAGTACTGCCTTTGGTTTCTGACTTTATGCTGCAATATAGTGAGGTCGCGGTTTCTGCTTACTTGAGTAATCAACAAATTGACTTAGTTGAAGGCGGATACGATTTAGCTATACGTATTGGTAAGCTGGCCGACTCGTCAATGATGGCAAAAAAACTCGGAACCAGAACCAGTTATGTGTGCGCATCGCCAGAATATCTGGAAAAACACGGCATACCACATGCAATTTCTGAACTGAGTAAACATAGTTGCCTACTAGGCACGCTTGATTATTGGCACTTTATGGAATCGGGAAAAGAAAAAAACATTCGCGTTGCCGGTAAGCTAAGATACAACAGTGGCTATAGCCTAGCGGATGCAGCATTAAAAGGATTAGGAATAGTACAACTGCCCGATTACTACGTGCAAAATCACCTGCAAAGTGGTGAACTAATTACCTTATTAGATAGCTATCGGGTGCCTGATGAAGGCATTTGGGCCATATACCCTCATAATCGTCACTTATCGCCAAAAATAAGGTTATTGGTCGACTATTTAGCAAAGCATCTTAGTTAGTATTTACGTACTTGAATAATATTAATCTCGAATTTAACTGTGAGGTTAATATTATTACTTCAACTAAGTACACGCTCACATTTTACTTTTCACTTTGTTAGTTGCAATACTGGTTGCAGGGCTATCGGGCCAAAAATGCTTGGGGTAACGCCCTTTCATTTCTTTTTGTACATCGCGATAACTGGTATTCCAAAAGTGTGCTAAATCTTGAGTAAGTTGCAACGAGCGTTTCCCCGGCGACAATAACTCCATCAGCAGTGGCAATTTCCCCTGCGCCAACAACGGCGTGCTGGTCATACCGTATACTTCTTGCATACGTACACTGAGCTTTGCAGGGCCTTCAAGCTGATATTCAATCCTAATATTAGAGCCGCTCGCTACCGTTAAACGCAGTGGCAGTAAGCTTTTTAAGGCACTTTGTTGTTGCCAGTCAAAACAATTTTGTAATGCCTCAAAGTAGTTAAACTTTTTAAGCTGCTCCAGGGTTTTAATATCTTGTAAAAATACACCTAGCCACTGCGGTGCCGTTTGAATAAGTTGTTGCTCGTTAATTTTCGGAAACTTTTCGCTCATTAGCTTACTTGCTAAGCTCATTCTAATTAATAGTTGCTCAGCGTCTTTTTGTTCATTAAACAGTGCAAAGCCATGTTTAGTAAATAAATTTAACCATGCTTTGGCGCGCTCACTTTTATCGAGTTTTTGCGCACTTGGCTGGCTAGTAAGCGTAATAGCGCCAAGTTTCACTTCGTCTTGATGGATAAAGCGTGCGGTTTTTTCATCAAACTCACAGCGAGTTTGCATGCTAAATAAATGCGGCAAATAGGCTTGCAGCTCAAATGGGCTAAGTGATGTGGCACTAAAAATACGCCCGCCTTTGTGCCCGCCCATAGTGGCAATTGCAAGGTAGTCGTCGTTATGCCAGTAATCGCGGTTTAGCTCAGCGCCTGCACCATTGGCAAGTAAGTAACCATTGCCACGCTTTTTCGCGATTCGATCGGGGTAAGCAAGCGCCACCAGCAAGCTTAAGTGCTCGGTATTTAAATCGCCATTTGACTCCTTTACTTTTAAGCGACTTTGCCAATATTTTAATTGCTGCTTGAATACCTGATGTGGCCGTTGTTGTTGGCTATGCAGCGCTAAGCTTAGCTCATTAGCAGTATTAACTCGGCTTTCAAGTAATGCCACCAAATAAATAGCGAGTCGATAAATACCGGGGAGTGCTTGCTCTAATGCCTGCGCTTTTAATAGCATATGCGCCAAACGAATATCAGCGCCAAAGCCTAACATTTTACTGCCAAGCGGTGTGAGCTTACCTTTGCTGTCTATGGCTTCAAGCATGCTAAGTAAGTTACTTGCCTGTATGCCTTGCTGCTCAGTAGGCTTATCAAGCAAGGTTAGCTCCTCAATGCTTGCCCCCCACTGCTTAGCTTCTAGCATTAGTTGGCTTATGTCTGATGTGAGTATTTCGGGATTGTCGTGACTATTACGGCGCTCAAAAGTTTGCTTAGAGCCAAGCCTATAAACCACACCTGGCTCTATTCGCCCTGCACGCCCTGCACGCTGCACTGCCGATGAGCGCGATATGCTTTGTGTTGTGAGTTCAGTAACACCGGTTTTTAAATTAAAGGTCGCGGCGCGGCGTTTACCGCTATCAATCACAATCCTTATGCCTTCAATGGTTAAGCTAGTTTCGGCCACATTGGTAGTAAGTACCACCTTGCGCATCCCTTCAGGCGCAGGAGCAATAGCTGCTTGCTGGTTGGCTTTATCTTGCTCGCCAAATAGCGTTGCTACTATACAATTGTTTGGTAAGTCAGTGAGTGCTTGTTGTACCCTGAGTATTTCGTGCTGCCCTGGTAAAAACACCAACGCGCTGCCTGTTTGCTCACTCAGTGCTTGTTTTATTATAGTGGGGATTGCATCAAGCCAGCGGCTTTCATCTTTTATGGGTATATATACTTCATCTATTGGATAGCTGCGCCCATTTGATTGAATTACAGGGCAAGCAAAAAACTCAGTGTAGCGCTGGGTATCAAGGGTTGCCGACATCAACATTATGGTTAAATCTTCGCGCAGCGCACTTTGGGTCTCTAACGCAAATGCCAATGAAGTATCGGCTGCAATAGAGCGCTCATGAAACTCATCAAATATCAGTAAATCAACAGCGCTAAGCTCAGGATCGTTTTGCAGCATGCGGGTAAGCATACCTTCGGTAACTATTTCAAGGCGCGTATTAACACTTACTTTGCTCTCACCTCTTATACGCAGGCCAACACTTTGGCCAACACTCTCGTTTTGACACTTTGCCAAGTAACTAGCAATATTACGCGCAGCTAAACGACGCGGCTCTAGCATTACAATACGTTTAAAGTGCCCATCACGCATAAGTTGCAGCGGCAACCAAGTAGACTTACCTGCACCCGGCGGCGCTTGCAGTAGCGTAATTGGGTTGCTTTGTAATGTTATTACGAGTTGTTGATATATGTTTTGAACCGGCAGCACAGCTATTTACCCTAAATTGCTTTACCGGCATTGTAACAAAAAACCGCAGCGTGACTGCGGTTGATGTTTAATAATTAATACTCTTTTACAAGCAACTAAGCTCAATAGGTTGCCCATTAGCTACCCACTTTCTACCTATTAACTCTCTACTAGCTACCCGATACCATTCTAATTCGCTCTGCGGGTACGCGCAATTGCTGCATTAAATACACTTTAAACGACTCTGCATAAGGCTGATCATCTACGGCTTTTTGCATGCATAATAGCCAAGCTTCACTTTCGGCAACGCCTACCGCCAAGTGTTTATGCGCCTGGGGAATGTTAATGCTGCCAAAATGCTCCGCGTACAGCTTAGGTCCGCCCATCCAACCTGACAAAAAGTAAGCTAACTTTTTACGCGACTGCGACAAGTCTTTACTGTGCATATCTCTTATGTGCTTAGCCTCTTTTAACTGTTGCATATAATCATAAAATGCATCAACCAGCTGGGTAATACCTACTAACCCCCCCGCCATTTTGTAAGAGCAATCTCCTACGCCATATTCACACACTTTAGTATCCATAACTCACTCATACCGTCTGTTTTATCGCAACATAATAACTTAAAACCTATATTGGATAAGCAATTATTACAAACTGCTATGTATATTTTGTATGCATTTAAAGAAGGACCACATAATTACACCCACCTTTTAGCCTTACTCTATTTATGATTGATATTAAGCTACTGATATTAATTACAAAAAATATTTATACTTTTTTTGGTATACGACTTGCTACTTTATAGTTGACTGTTAATTTCACTAATCTAAAGTAAGGAGCTACTTATGAACAGCGATCGTATCAAAGGTAATTGGAAAGAACTTAAAGGTAAAGCGCAACGTAAATGGGGCGACATAACCGACGATGATTTAGATAAAATTGAAGGTAGCCGCAAAGAGTTAGTTGGCAAAATTCAACAGCAATACGGTAAGTCGAAAGAAGAAGCCGAACGCGAAGTTGATGAATTTGAAAAAGACCATTAATTTTAGCTATTAGCTACTTAAAAATAACCGCCTTTGTTGGCGGTTTTGTTTTTGGCTAAACATTAATGAGCACTTATCACATCTTCAGCTAATAGTAGCTCATCGCCTTTATATACTTCGAGCCAGCCTGGCGGGGATGTATCGCAACCAATAATAGTTACCTGTAACACATAACTATAACGACCATTTTTAAACGTATAATTATGATTGCCACCACTGCCTTCAAATGTAATATCGCCATTTAGTAAAACCATATCAGGCTTGTCGCTTGGCTTTTTATCAATACCCCATACTGCATAACGAAAATTATGATCGCCTAAATCATCCACACGAATATGGTAGTTAGCTGTTTTCCAATCAAGTACTGGCTTTTCAAAAGTATTGATACTTGCATGCAAAGATTGCTTACCTTGTTCTATTAAGCTTTTAGCAAGTGCCTGCTCTTTAGCGTTTTGGGTATTTACAGCAATAATTTTACCGTCGGTATCTACCCACATAACGCCGTTATTGAGCATAATGCCGCGCCAACCTACACTATCCCAATCGGTATCAATGTTTGAACTGGCAATAACTGCAGTGAGTTCATCATTAAATACTTCATCAAAGCGGTTAATAAGCTCAGCCTCATCTTTAATGTCAGGTATAGGATATAGAAACATAGAATGACACCAAACATAGAATGACACCCACCCTAATAATTAATCCCTTTGATGTTTATCTAAACAAACATAGAATGACACCCACCCTAATAATTAATCCCTTTGATGTTTATCTAAATAAACATTGCTGAGCTTAAAACCCTATTAGCTTTAACAATCTCTCTGCTTATTTAAATAATATTCAAATAACGCTGTTTTTATTCATTTTTAGGCATGCAAAATACTGTGCTTTCACAGTGAGAGGGAATTACGGAGAGTTTTTGAAGTAACGCTTTAAGCCAGTAGCTTTTCGCAGTTACTAACGTTTGCGCGCCGCTTCCTGTTTAGGTGTTCGCAGTATCCTTCGTGCGACGCTGGGCGACCTACTGCACCATGAAATACGCGACTAAATTGTGTGGTGAGTTTTAGCCAGTTTTCGGGGGTAATGTTTACTCTTTGTAACAGGGGTAAAGTGCTGCTTTCGATATAGCCTGCTTTACCTTCGCGTATACAACGTCCGGTTAATTCTACTAGTTCAAGGTAAGATTTAAGCTCAAATGGTAATCCTTTTGCCATTTGCTTTTTTGGTTTACCTGAAAAGCGCAGGAGTTGCTTCGGTTGCTTACCTGCCGTGGCACTTTCAATGCGTATTTTTACACTGGTATGGTCTGATGTTTCAGGTGTTGCTGCTGCCTTTGCTCTTATTGGGTTTAAATCAACATATGCCATACAGGCGATTAATGCCGCTTCATCTAA
>NZ_JAATTW010000033.1:0-39037 GCF_013414205.1 Pseudoalteromonas sp. MIP2626 | reverse complement strand
ACAGTGGTAGTATTTTGTATCGACCAAACTAACCTGACGTTTTCTTGCGATAGCCATGTGACACCCTGCTTAATTATCGTACTAAACAGAGCATAGTTAATTACACTGATATTACAAATATTAAGATGGGTGTCTGTTCAATTTTTACCATGGTATTATTTATAAGATCTATATAATTATTGGAAATTAATTTAATGTTAAGATGCTTCACCGCTATATCTACAATATTGTTACTCTCTGGTTGTGCTAACAATGCAATTGTTGAGCTTCAAAAACTAGATTCAAAAAGTTTAACAAACAAAAATATACAAATAATCGATGATGGTAAAACTAAAGATTCAATTAAACATATCATTGCTGGCAAGTTAGATAAATACGGCTTTAAATATCAAATTGTCGATATTTCACAGTCTAACTCTAACGTAACAAATAACCCTAAGCTGACTTACTCTGCAAACTGGTGGTGGGACATGGCTAGTTATATGCGCTATTTGAACATTGAGATAAAAGACAACAGCCAAACTATCGCACTGGTAAAAATTGACACCGTGAAGTGTGGTGGTTTTGACAAGTTTGGTTCAGCCCAACGACGCACTGAGATCACCTTAGATTTACTCCTAAGTGACTTGAGCAAAGAAGAAGCCAATGAACTGATTTGTCTTGGTGGCCAACCCAAAAACTAATCTAAAAAATTGAATAATAAAATTAATGTGTTGTGGCCAATTAATTCTAGACTCTGAATTAATTTGCCACAATAGTTGTTAAAAACGAGCCAAATTTGGCTCGTTTTTGTTTTACTGATAACTGACCACTCCGCTCTATTCCGGATCATACCCTAAGTTAGGCGATAGCCACCTTTCAGCTTCCTCTAACGTCATATTGGTTCGTTTAGCGTAATCTTCAACCTGATCCTTTTGTACCGCTGCTACTGCGTAGTATTTTGCCTCAGGGTGTGAAAAGTACCAGCCCGAAACGGCCGCACCTGGCCACATGGCGTACGAGCTTGTTAGCTGCATGCCAATACGTTTTTCGGTGTCGAGCAACTGCCAAATTTTCTTTTTCTCGGTGTGCTCTGGGCACGCCGGGTAGCCTGGCGCTGGGCGAATACCTTGGTAGTTTTCGCGTATTAGCTCATCGTTTTCTAAGTTTTCATCTGGTGCAAAACCCCAGTATTCTTTACGTACTTGCTCGTGTAGGTACTCGGCAAACGCTTCGGCGAGCCTGTCGGCAACGGCTTTAATCATTATTTTGTTGTAGTCGTCTTGCTGGGCGTCAAACGCATTAGCTAGGGCGTCTTCTTCCAAACCGCCCGTTACTGCAAACGCGCCAAAATAATCTGGTGTACCTTTGGGTGCTATATAATCAGCTAGGCAGTAGTTAGCAAAGTCGGTTTTTTCGGTTTGCTGGCGTAAATGGCACGAGGTAGTTAACACCTCTTTGCGTGTTTCGTCTGTGTATATTTCTATGTCGTCGCCAACGCGGTTTGCCGGAAATAAACCAATTACACCCAGTGGTTGCAAGCTGCCTGCTTTTTCAAGGTCGTCTAACATGTCGTTGGCGTCTTTAAATAAGCTTTGCGCTTGCTCGCCAACTACTTCATCGGTCATTATGCGCGGGTATTTACCGGCGATTGACCAGGTCATAAAGTATGGCGTCCAATCTATGTATTTACGCAGCGTAGTTATAGATACATTTTTAAACTCTTGCACGCCAAGCTGTTTAGGCACTGGTGGTGTGTAGTTATCCCAATCGAGTTTTGCGGCGTTATCGCGAGCACGCTGAATTGTCACTGGTTTTGAGCGTGGTTTTTTACGCGCCTGTTGCTCGCGTACTTTAACGTATTCGGCTTGTGTTTTTTCTAAAAAGTCACTTTTGTGCTCTTTCGATAATAAGTTTGAAACCACACCCACCGCACGGCTGGCGTTACTCACATACACTACGCCTTTATCGTACTGAGGCTCAATTTTAACGGCGGTGTGCGCTTTTGATGTAGTAGCACCACCAATTAACAGCGGCAGTTCAAAACCACGACGTTTCATTTCTTTGGCTACGTGTACCATTTCGTCAAGCGATGGGGTAATTAGCCCCGATAAACCAATAATATCAGCTTTTTCGTCGATTGCGGTTTGCAGTATTTTATCAGCAGGCACCATTACGCCTAAGTCGATTACTTCGTAGTTATTACATTGCAGTACTACGCCAACAATGTTTTTACCTATGTCGTGTACGTCGCCTTTTACTGTGGCCATTACAATTTTTCCGTTGGTTGAACCTTCTTCTTTTTCAAGCTCAATGTAGGGGTCTAGGTAGGCTACGGCGCGCTTCATTACGCGGGCCGATTTAACTACTTGTGGTAAAAACATTTTACCTGCACCAAATAAGTCACCTACTACGTTCATGCCGTCCATTAACGGACCTTCAATTACGTGAATAGGTTTAGCGGCAGCTGCGCGGCACTCTTCGGTGTCTTCGTCTATAAAGGTAGTTATACCTTTAACAAGGGCATGTTCAAGGCGTTTTTCAACGCTCCAACTGCGCCATTCTAAATCTTCGACGCGCTCGGCTTGTGCCATACCTGAGTATTTAGGCGCAAGCTCTACTAAACGCTCGCCTGCACCGGGGTCGGTATTGAGTATTACGTCTGTAACGGCTTTGCGTAGTTCTTCGGGAATATCGTCGTAAACGGCTAGCTGCCCCGCATTTACAATACCCATGTCCATACCCGCTTGAATAGCGTGATATAAAAATACTGAGTGAATGGCTTCACGTACTGGGTTATTACCGCGAAACGAAAACGACACATTCGACACCCCACCCGACACTTTACAGTGCGGCAAGTTTTGCTTTATGCGCCGTGTGCCTTCAATAAATTCGACCGCGTAGTTGTCGTGCTCTTCTATCCCTGTGGCTACAGCAAATATATTTGGGTCAAAAATAATGTCTTCGGGCGCAAAGCCAACTTCTTCTACTAATATTTTGTAGCTACGCTCACATATTTCAAACTTTCTATCGGCGGTAGCGGCTTGGCCGTCGGTGTCAAAGGCCATAACTACAGCCGCTGCACCAAAACGTTTAATGGTTTTGGCTTGACGAATAAACGGCTCTTCGCCTTCTTTTAACGAAATTGAGTTAACAATGGCTTTGCCTTGAATGCACTTTAAACCGGCTTCTATTACTTCCCATTTAGAGGAGTCGACCATTATAGGTACGCGAGAAATATCGGGTTCTGAGGCAATTAAATTTAAAAACTTAACCATGGCGGCTTTTGAGTCCAACATGGCTTCGTCCATGTTTATATCAATTACCTGCGCGCCGTTTTCTACTTGTTCGCGAGCAACTGTTAACGCGGTTTCATAGTCTTCTTCCATGATCAAACGTTTAAACATGGCGGAGCCGGTTACATTGGTACGTTCGCCGACATTAGTAAATACTGCTATTTTTTGAGTCATGTTGGCGGCTCCTTAATTTAAGTTACAGGC
This sequence comes from Pseudoalteromonas sp. MIP2626, assembly GCF_013414205.1. Taxonomy (NCBI): domain Bacteria; kingdom Pseudomonadati; phylum Pseudomonadota; class Gammaproteobacteria; order Alteromonadales; family Pseudoalteromonadaceae; genus Pseudoalteromonas; species Pseudoalteromonas sp. MIP2626. Next base: position 35,558 of record NZ_JAATTW010000033.1, on the reverse strand, counting down.
TTGGAGGCCCGATAAACGCATGCGTACTTCAATTTCTGGCAACTGGCGTGGTTTAACGCCTTCAAGCCCTTTTGCAAAGGCGCGAATATGCGCAGGTGTGGTGCCGCAGCAACCACCTACAATATTAATAAAGCCCGACTTACCCCAATCAATAATTTCGGTTGCCATTTCTTTTGCTTCTAGGTCGTAGCCACCAAATTCGTTAGGCAAGCCTGCATTGGGATGCACAGAGGTAAAGGTTTCGCATACACGCGACAACTCTTGCACATATTGGCGCAGTAAATCTGGGCCTAAGGCGCAGTTAAGGCCAATAGAAAGCGGTTTAATATGGCGAATAGAGTTATAAAAGGCTTCGGTAGTTTGCCCCGAAAGCGTACGCCCAGAGGCATCGGTAATAGTGCCGGAGATCATAACTGGTAATGTGCGCCCTGCTTGCTCAAACGCTTCTTCTACTGCAAACGATGCTGCTTTAGCATTGAGGGTATCGAATATGGTTTCGATTAAAATAATATCGGCGCCACCTTCCATCAGTGCCAAGGTCGATTCTACATAGGCAGTAACTAAACGATCAAAAGTAACATTACGATAACCCGGATCGTTTACATCGGGCGACAATGAACAAGTTTTTGATGTTGGCCCAAGTACGCCTGCTACATAACGCGGTTTTTCGGGTGTTTTAGCACTAAACTCATCGCAAAGTAGCCGTGCCAATTTTGCCGACTCTAGGTTTATTTCACGGCTTAGATTAGCCATGTCGTAATCTTCCATCGAAATGGTGGTGGAGTTAAAGGTATTGGTTTCGATAATATCGGCACCGGCAGCTAAAAAGCTACGATGAATATCGGTAATTATTTTAGGCTGCGTAAGACTTAGTAAATCGTTATTACCGCGAATAAGTACATGCCAATCTTTAAAGCGCTCACCGCGATAGTCTTGCTCTTCTAATTGGTGTGCTTGGATCATAGTGCCCATAGCGCCGTCTAAAATTAAAATTCGCTCTTTTAATGCTGCACTTAGTTCGTCGTGCTTATTTTGGTCATTATTAAGAGGGTTATTCGGCATAGTTGTTAGTCCTTACGTCTTGGCTAACTAAATTAATATCATAGGGTGTAGTTTGGTACACGTAATAATTTAACCAGTTCGAAAAAAGTAAAAAAGCATGGCTTTGCCACGTTTTTGAAGGTTGTTTAGTTGCATCGTCATCTGGAAAGTAATTTTCGGGCTTGGGCGCATTGTCGCTTTTTTCGCAATCGCGTTGGTATTCAGCTTTTAACGAGTCGGCGTCATACTCTGGGTGGCCGGTAATAAACACTTGGCTGCCCGACTTATTTTTAACTAAGTAAGCACCTACTTTCTCAGAACCCGCTAGCACGACTAGTTCATTGCAAGCATTTATTTTATTTACATCTACATGGCCATAACGCGAATGCGGCACTAAAAAGGTGTCGTCAAAGCCGCGCGTTAACGCCCCATGTTCAAAGTAACATTGGTGCGTAAATACGCCGCACAGTTTATCGGTTTTTAAATCGCGCTTTATTTTATAATGATGATAAAGCGCTGCATGCGCTGCCCAACACGAAAAAAGTGTAGACGTAACATGCTGCTCAGCCCAATCTAAAATTGCGGTAAACTCATCCCAATAAGCTACATCCTGGTACTCTAAATGCGCTAGCGGCGCGCCGGTAACTATTAATGCATCGTAGTTATTGTTTTTTACTTCTGAAAAATAACGATAAAAGGTGTCTAGGTGCTGCTCTGAATTACTGCTACTGCGATGAGTGTCAAGACGCAGTAGTTCTACATTTACTTGCAAGGGCGAATTGGCAAGCAAACGAATAAACTGTACTTCGGTTTCAACTTTATTAGGCATTAAGTTAAGAATAGCCAAACGCATGGGGCGAATTTCTTGCGTTTTTGCACGAGTTTGTGGCATTACAAATACGTTTTCTTGGCGCAGGCGAGCAATAGCTGGTAGTTCGTCTTTTACTGTAATTGGCATCCTTTTACTCCTATTCATCAAAACCGAAAACTTATTATGAACAGATAAGAAAAAATATCAATCAATAGATGTATAGATGTCTAAATATCCAAATGAATTTTTTTCATCCTATTTTATAATCGTTTTTGTGCACTTTATAGTTTGTTTGTCGGTTTAAAATTGGCCATTCGTTGACTGCCTCACCCGTCAACCACTACAATAGAGCATTGTAATTTTTATTATTATTTGAAGGTTTTTTCCATGGTTTTACCTGATAAATTTATATTCTCGATGAGTCGAGTTTCTAAGGTTGTGCCACCTAAGCGCACTATCTTAAAAGACATCTCGTTACACTTTTTCCCGGGCGCTAAAATTGGTGTGCTTGGTTTAAACGGCTCTGGTAAATCAACATTGCTACGTATTATGGCCGGTGTTGACCAAGACTTTGAAGGTGATGCCTTTCCACAACCAGGCACTAAAATTGGTTACTTACCGCAAGAACCTGTTTTAGACGAAAGCAAAACCGTACGCGAAATCGTTGAGCAAGCTGTTGGCGAAGTTAAATACGCGCTTAAACGCCTTGACGAAGTGTATAACGAATACGCCATGGAAGACGCTGACTTTGACGCACTTGCAAAAGAGCAAGGCGAGCTTGAAGCGGTTATTCAAGCGCACGATGGTCATAACATAGACAACGTTTTAGAGCGCGCTGCCGATGCACTACGTTTACCTGAGTGGGATGCTAAAATTGAGCACCTTTCGGGTGGTGAACGCCGCCGTGTTGCTATATGCCGACTGTTACTTGAAAAACCAGACATGCTTATTCTCGATGAGCCAACTAACCACTTAGACGCTGAGTCGGTTGCCTGGTTAGAGCGCTTCTTACACGATTACGAAGGCACAGTTGTGGCGGTAACGCATGACCGTTACTTCCTAGATAATGTAGCAGGTTGGATTTTAGAGCTTGACCGTGGTGAAGGTATTCCATGGGAAGGTAACTACTCTTCGTGGTTAGAGCAAAAAGATGCGCGCCTACAACAAGAGCAAAAATCTGAAAAAGCACGTCAAAAGTCAATTGCGCAAGAGCTTGAATGGGTTCGTTCAAACCCTAAAGGCCGCCAAGCTAAGTCAAAAGCACGTATGGCGCAGTTTACCGAAATGCAGCAGTCTGATTATCAAAAACGTAACGAAACTAACGAAATGTTTATTCCGCCTGGCCCACGTTTAGGGGATCAAGTGCTTGAAATAACTAACTTACGTAAAAGCTTTGGCGACCGTGTATTAATCGACGATTTAAGCTTTAGCATGCCAAAAGGTGCCATTGTGGGCATTATTGGTGCTAACGGCGCGGGTAAATCAACACTGTTTAAAATGATCAGCGGCGAGCAACAGCAAGACAGCGGCAACATCACCATAGGTGAAAGCGTACACATTGCAACGGTTGATCAGTTCCGTGACGGTATGGACGAAAGCAAAACTGTTTTCCAAGAAATATCAGACGGGCAAGACGTACTTAAAATTGGTAATTTTGAGTTCCCAAGCCGTGCTTACGTTAGCCGTTTTAACTTTAAAGGTAACGATCAGCAAAAATTTGTTAAAGACCTATCGGGTGGTGAACGTAACCGTTTACACCTTGCTAAGTTATTAAAAGCTGGCGGTAACGTGTTACTACTCGATGAGCCAACTAACGACTTGGACGTTGAAACACTACGTGCACTAGAAAACGCTATTTTAGAGTTTCCTGGTTGTGTAATGTGTATATCGCATGACCGTTGGTTCCTTGACCGTATTGCTACACATATTTTAGATTACCGCGACGAAGGCCAAATTAACTTCTTTGATGGTAACTACACTGAATACGAAGAGTGGCTTAAAAAGACGTTAGGTGCTGAGGCAACTCAACCTAAGCGTATTAAGTACAAAAAGATTGGCTAACAGCTAATTTTAAGCTTTAGGCAATAATTAAGCCCTGCATTTATGTAGGGCTTTTGTTTTATAACTATAACTACAAATAGAATTTTATGACCCTAAATCCTCACTTGCCGTTAGTTTATCATCCTAATTACTCGTTTAGCTTTGATCCTAAACATCGTTTTGTAATGAGTAAATTTGCACATTTATACCAGCACGTTAAGCAGTTAGGATTAGTTGGCGATAACTTAGTACAGCCGTTATTAGGTACGCCAGAGGCACTAGAATTAGTACACTGCGAAAACTATATTCACGACCTATATCATAATCAATTAGACGAAAAAGCCATGCGCCGTATTGGTCTACCTTGGTCAAAAGAGCTAATGGCGCGTACCTTTACAGCCCCACAAGGTACACTACAAACCGCTCGCTTAGCCCTTAAACACGGTATGGCATGCCATTTAGCAGGCGGTACACACCACGCGCATACTGATTTTGGCTCAGGCTATTGCATGGTTAACGACTTGGCTTTTACTACGCAAACACTAATTGAGTCGGGTGAGGTTACTAATGTACTTATTTTTGATTTAGACGTACATCAAGGCGATGGCACCGCGGCCATGCTGCAACATCAGCCTTATGCGTATACCTGCTCGATTCATTGCGAAAAAAACTTTCCGTTCCGTAAATCCCCTAGCGATTTAGATATTGGTTTAACTAACAATATGCAAGACGCTGAGTATTTAGGCATAGTTGACGACACCCTGCAATTTTTGCTCAAAGAGCTAAACCCCGATTTAGTGCTGTACGATGCGGGAGTTGATGTGTGGCAACAAGACGGTTTAGGCAAACTCGATATTAGCTGGCAAGGTATAGAGCAGCGCGATCATCTCGTACTTAAACGCTGCCTTGAGCACAACACTCCGGTAGCTACGGTTATTGGCGGCGGTTACGACAGAGATCACCAGCGTTTAGCTCAGCGTCATGGCATTGTAGTTGAGCAAGCAGCACGTTTTTAATAGTTTTAGAGTTTTGCTATAAATACATATTGCAGCGGGCGTTAAAACGAAAAAAGGCTCCTCGAATATCTCAGAGCCTTTGTTAACTTTGGAATTAACTCGGTACTATTAACTAGGTGTATTAATTAGGTATGATTAAATTAACTAAGTACGAGTAACTGCGGCGCTATGCTTTGATAATCTACCGCCATAGCAATACTAAGTGCAGTAATATTAATAATTGAAAACGCGAATACTTGACGCGCCCAGCCGCTTATATCTATATTACGACGATAGCCCCGCAGCGCCATTAACAGCCACCAAAAACTAGTAATACAGGCAACCGCCATAAAAGCAGCACCGGTATAACCACTAATAGGTAGCAGCATTACAACCAAGGCATATATGGCAATATAAAGCACAATATGGCGTTTTGCTTTATCAATACCTTGCGCTACAGGTAATACAGGAATACCCGCTGCTTGGTAATCTTTAAAGCGAAAAATAGCAATGGCGTATGAGTGTGGCATTTGCCACAGGCTAAACATTACCAGTAAAATTAACGCCCCCATATCAAACTCCCCAGATACTGCGCAGTAACCAACAACCGGTGGCACAGCTCCCGATAAACTGCCAATAAAAGTGCCATAAACTGAGTTACGCTTCATGTAAAGGCTATAAACCCCTACATAAATAAAGTAACCAAAAGCGGCAAAAAATACTGCCGCAGGAGTGGTATAAGCTATTAATAAACCAAAGCCTATAATCCCCAATACCACCCCATGACATAAAGCAGCCATTGCAGACATTTCGCCCGTTACTGTTACCCGGGTGCGAGTACGCGCCATGGCAATATCGATATCTCGGTCAATCACATTATTAATAGCACAACCTGATGCAACCACTAGCGATAAGCCAATTAAGGTAGCAACCATTAGCCATGGGTTTATATCACCGCGGGAGGCTAGTAAAAACCCGCCCGCTACGCTGATTAAGTTACCCATAATAATACCTGGCTTAGTTACTGATAAATAACGACGAAACATCTTTAGCTCCTAATACATCATCATTGCGTTAGATTCGTAAATAATCCAAACAGATAGCCCAACCACCATAACAATAATTAGGGCACTGAATAAAAACGAGAAGGTACTTGCACGGCCATCTTCGGTAATAAAATTAAGGTGTAAAAAGTATTTTAAATGTACCCAAATTTGTACTACGGCTAGAGTAATAATGCTGTAAAGCGTGGTTGCTTTTGAAAAGTCGCCACTCATTACCATATAAAATGGTATAGCGGTTAAAATTACCGACAATACAAAACCAATTAAATAACTTTTAACACTGCCGTGAGATTCATCGTGGTGATGCTCATTTTGCATTTGCTTTAAAGCATGTGTTTCGCTGTGGATCATTACATTGCTCCCATTAAATAAACTAGGGTGAATACACAAATCCACACAATATCTAAAAAGTGCCAAAACAAGCTTAAGCAGCTCAAACGCGTTACGGTTGCTTTACCTAAGCCACGTTTAGCAACTTCAATCATCATTACACTCATCCAAATTAAACCTGCGGTTACGTGTAAACCATGCAAGCCAACTAATGCAAAAAACGAGGTTAAAAAAGCACTTTTTTGTGGACCATTGCCATGCACAATTAGGTGATTAAATTCGTAAACCTCCATACTAATAAACACCACACCTAAACAAAAAGTAACCGCTAACCATATTAAGGTCAGCGCCTTTTTTTGCCCTTGCGCGGCTATCATTGCAAAACCAAAGGTAATACTACTAATAAGCAGTGCGGCAGTTTCTACTGCTACAAAGTCGAGTTCAAAAATATCTTTACCCGATACGCCGCCAGCGGTGTTCATAAACAACACCGCGTAGGTAGCAAAAAACGAGGCAAACAATAGGCAATCGGTCATTAAGTAAAGCCAAAAACCAAAAGTAGTATTACTAGAGGTATCATGATGCGCGTGAGCATCATGATCCTGTTTGGTATTTACAATTGCAGAGTTTAAAGTTACTGACTCTTGACTAACAGACAAGGTACTCATGCGTTTAGCTCCTTATCAGTGGCTAAAATAGTGGCACTTAAGTTATGTGCTTGTTCAATACGTGCTACTTCGTCGGGCTGCACATAGTAGTCAACATCGCTTGCATAACAACGTTTGATAAATATAGCTATGCCTCCTACTAAACCTGCCGCAGCTAACCACCAAATATGCCAGATCATGGCAAAACAAAATGCGGTTAAACTAGCAGCCATAAGTACCCCTGCCGAAGTGTTTTTAGGCATATGAATTGGGCTATAGCTTATTTTACCTTGATAAGCTTGGCCTTTTTCTTTCATGTCGGTCCAGGCATCAATATCGTCAACATGCGGTATTTGGGCAAAGTTATAAGCCTGTGGTGGTGACGATGTTGACCACTCAAGCGTGTGACCGTTCCATGGATCGCCGGTAGCATCGTCAAGTGCTTCACGGTCTCTAAAGCTCACATACAATTGAATTACTTGGCAAATAATACCAAACATAATAATGACTGCGCCTACTGCAGCTATGTATAACCAAATATTCCAATCTGGGTTATTGGTGTGATTTAAACGACGGGTCATACCTAAAAAGCCTAATACGTACAGCGGCATAAACGCGACAAAAAAGCCAATAATCCAACACCAAAATGCGCCTTTACCCCAGCCTTCATTTAGCTTAAAGCCCATTGCTTTAGGGAACCAAAATGCAAAGCCAGCAAGGTAGCCAAATACCGCGCCACCAATAATAGTATTATGAAAATGTGCGATTAAAAACAAACTGTTATGCAGTACGTAGTCGGCACCAGGTATTGCTAATAGCACCCCGGTCATGCCACCTACGGTAAAGGTAACCATAAAGCCAAGCGTCCATAATACGGGTACGGTTATACGTAAACGGCCACGGTAAATAGTAAATAACCAGTTGAACAATTTAACCCCGGTTGGTACGGCAATAACCATGGTCATTACCCCAAAAAACGCATTAACGTTGGCGCTCGAACCCATGGTAAAAAAGTGATGTAACCACACAATAAAGCCTAAAATAGAGATAGCACCACTGGCGTAAATCATCGACTTATAACCAAATAGACGTTTGCTGGTAAAGGTAGAAATTATTTCAGAGAACACACCAAATGCTGGCAGCACTAAAATATAAACCTCTGGATGACCCCACGCCCAAAATAGGTTGATGTACATCATGGCGTTTCCGCCCAGATCATTGGTAAAGAAGTGAAAATCGAGATAACGGTCAAGCGTTAGCATGGCCAAAACGGCAGTTAAAATAGGGAATGATGCGGCAATTAAAATATTAGCCCATGTACAGGTCCAAGTAAAAACCGGCATTTTCATTAAGCTCATACCTGGTGCACGCATTTTAAACACGGTAACTAAAAAGTTTACTGCGGTTAATAGTGTGCCAAGCCCTGATATTTGCAACGCCCATATATAATAGTCGACCCCCACCCCGGCACTAAAAGTTAGCTCCGAGAGCGGTGGATAAGCCACCCAACCTGTTTTTGCAAACTCACCAAAAATAAGTGACAAATTAATTAAAATAGCGCCACTGGCAGTAAGCCAAAAGCTTAAGTTATTTAAAAATGGAAAAGCGACATCACGTGCGCCAATTTGCAATGGCACTATAATATTCATTAAACCTATCATAAATGGCATGGCCATAAAGATAATCATAATAACGCCGTGTGCGGTAAATATTTGGTCGTAATGTTCTGGTGGCAAATACCCAGGAGCGCCACTGGTAGCAAGTGCTAACTGAGCACGCATCATAATGGCATCAGAAAACCCACGAAATAGCATAATTAACGCTAATAAAATGTACATTACGCCTAAGCGTTTATGATCAACCGAGGTGATCCAGTCGCGCCACAGCACGCCCCATTTTTTATATTTTGTAATAAGCCCGGCAATAATAAGCCCAGCTAATGCAATAACGGCCATGGTTACCATAATAATGGGTTCATGAAACGGAATTGCATCCATTGAAAGTTTACCTAAAAACAACATGGTTATTCCTCGCCTTGGCTGTGAGATGAGTGCGTTGAATGCTCGCCCATTGCAGGGTGCTTTTTATTCATATCGCCGTGTGCGCCCATATATTTCATCACTATGGTATGAAATAAGCCTGCTTCAACGTCGCCGTAATAGGCCACCTGGTTGTTTTCGCTCGCTTTAGCCAGCTCAACATAATTTGCATGAGTAAGGTTATTACCTTGTGCTTTTATATCGCTTACCCATTTGTCAAAACCGGCTTGGGTAGGAGTAGCAATGGCATTAAACTTCATACCGGTAAAACCTGCACCACTGTAATTGGCCGAAAAACCTTTAAAAGTACCCGGTTCATTGGCGATTAAATGCAGCTTGGTTTCCATGCCAGCCATTGAGTATATTTGACTCCCCAATTGCGGAATAAAAAATGAATTCATGGTGCTCTCTGAAGTGATTTTATATTCAACAGGCACGTTTGCCGGAAACACCAACTCGTTAACCGTAGCAATGCCTTGCTCAGGGTAAATAAATAACCACTTCCAGTTTAGCGATACCACTTCTACAGTGAGGTGCTTGCCTTTGCCTTCAATTGGTTTATAAGGGTCTAGCGCTTGTGTAGACTGCCAAGTAATAACACCTAAAATAACAACAATAACAATAGGAACAGCCCACACAACAGCTTCAATCTTATTAGAATGAGCCCATTTGGGAGCGTAAATTTCATGAGTTTGTGTGTCTCTATATTTCCAAGCGAAATATAAAGTCATCACAATAACGGGGATCACTACCAGTAACATAAGCACAGTAGCTATGATGATTAAGTTTTTCTCATCAATGCCTATCTGCCCTTTTGGATCGAGTATCCCGCCTTTACAGCCTGACAACGCCAGTACTGTACTAGCTAAAGCAATATTACAGAGGTTACGAATTATCAAGGGACTATCCTACAAACCTAAAAGTTCTAAGGTGCTGCTTTAAAATAGCGCTAAGCAACGGTTTATCGGTAAACCCAAGTTAACTAATATCAAATTATAAAAAAATAAGGGGGCTATTCAAAATCTAAAGCTCATGCCAATAAAGACCTAGCAACAAACCCAGCTTTCTAAACGCATTTATATAACGTAATAAAAGTTAACTTGGGTGAGTGGTGGTTGGCTGAAATGTGTTTAAAAAACACTGAGCTACTTTGTTTACAACAGGCTAATTATTTACAGCAAGACAAAATAATTAAACCAATAACAAGGGGTAACCTTACAGACAACCTGTAAAGCTAGGTGGAGCACGACAACCATGTGCGGCTTGCACTGGTTGGCTAACTTTAGCCTCGCTAAAAGCAAAGGCTGCTTTACGGAGAATTATTCCAGCACGACGTGCTGAAAATGTATGAAACAATAACCAACAAAGGCCAATAAGTAACTGGCTAGAAATAATCGGATAAGCTAAAAATTCAGCAATTGTTAGTAATAACGGCTCTACAAAAGTGTTATCGCTTAACAAAGCTTCAAGGCTAAATGCATCCTCTGCAGCTCCGCTTAGCAGCATTAGGGTATTAAATACGACTAATGTTATAGCCACGCACACGCCTTTTCCAGCCTTATTCAAGCGCCCACACAATGCACTCTCGCCAAAGGCAAGCTGAACATTAGTATGATTACAAGATAGTGCGTTCAAAGACATTAACCTACTTAAATGACTAATAACAAAAATAACTCAATACGCAAATAATGAAAAATAACAAATCACACCTGCTGTAAGCCTAAAATCAGCTGCTAAATACAATTAGATCCGACTAGCACAAACTTGCTAAGTGGAAATTGATTTGCATCAATCAAACTTTCAAAACTTACTGAAAGTTCGAACGTGAGTATAACAAAGCGAGTGGGCTGCACAAGAAAAAATAATAAATATTTAGCATTTTTACTTCATTAATTTTTATACCTAATCAAATTTTGCTTATTTATATTGATAAAACAACGTCCAGTTCAATAACAATTTAATTAGCCTTAAGTTAGTTTTCGTTTTATATGCGTTATTACTCTGCTATTAATAACGCATATAAAAAAGCCCCCAATAATTAAATATCGGGGGCTTTTTTTTACACGTATGTTTTAAATAAAAAATACGTTACATAATTTGATTTTCTTTCCAAACTTGCTCTTTTGCCATGCGCTGTTTACGTTTATCACATGGATCATCGCAATCGCAGGCTTTATCAATACCTACGGCACCTAGGCCACCACAACTACCAGCCATAGATTTTTTTTGTACAATCATGCCCACAGCCATCGCTGCCACAATCAAAATAAGTAAAGTAAAAGTAAGAAGAAAAAGTGACATTGCTTAGCCCCTATTGTTCAGCAATAAATTAGGCTCAAACATATTTGAGCAACTGTTATTATATACCTTAGTGATTAAAATATAAACCTAAGCGTTATAAATAAGGCTTAAATGCAGGGCTTGAATATGTTATTAAACCCTCATCTGACTTTCCTATTAAATACACTGGTAAATCATGTTTTTGTGCATAAGCTTGGGCTTTTTTCATACCCATTACGGTTAATGCCGTTGCAAGCCCGTCTGCTGTCATAGCACTTGGGTGCAATACTGTTACCGATACTAAATCGTGACGGCTAGGCATACCTGTTACTGGATCGATTAAATGGCTGTATGTTTCACCTTCCATTTCATAAAAAATACGGTAATCGCCCGATGTAGCAATACCATTGGTACCGGGCGCTAAAACTCGATGCACTTCACGCTCACCTGGCTGTGCATCAGGTTGTTCAATGGCTATTTTCCAGTCTTGATTATTGGGTTTAACACCGCTTATACGCAGCTCGCCACCAATTTCTACCATATAGTTACTAATATTATGGCTTTCTAAAAGTTGCGCTACTTTATCTATGCCATAACCTTTAGCGGTTGCCGAAAACGTCAGCTCTAAGCCATCAACGGTTTTAGCCAAACCTTGCTCGGTTAAGGTAAGTTTATCAACGCCAATATTTGCCAGCATTTGTGCTAGGGCTGCATCGCTTGGGCGCTTAGTTGGTTTTTTATTAGGGCCAAAACCCCATAAATCAATGAGCGGCCCCATAGTAACATCGAGAGTTTTAGTTGATTCGCCTAATCGAATTGACTCAGTAACAACCGCTCTAAAGTCTGCACTTATTGGCATTACTTCATTGGCTGGTAAACGGTTAAAAGTGTTTATTTCAGAGTCAGGTATGTACGTTGACATAGACTGATTTATATCTTGTAAAACAGCATCAACTTCCTCTTTAAGCACTACTACGTCGCGCTGAGGCTGCTCATCGTAAAATTTAATATGGTAAGTAGTGCCCATTGTTTTACCTTCTAGGTAAAAGCTCTCTGGCTGTGGTTTTTCATTACATCCACTAAGTAAAAAAATCAGCGATATTAAAAACAAGGCCATTATGCCTTGGGGAATACTTACACGATTCATCACAACCCTACTTCCATTAATTTAAGAATAAAACTTTATGAATAAAAAAGCCTCGTAGCATAATATGCTACGAGGCTGATATTTTAACCAAAACTAAGTTGTTTTGATATAGATCTTGTTGACCTTTAAGGGTTGAAATAGGTTCAACCCATTTAGCTATTAGCCACCGAAATCATCTAGTAAGATATTCTCGTCTTCAACACCTAAATCTTTAAGCATAGTAATAACTGCCGCGTTCATCATTGGAGGACCACACATGTAGTACTCACAATCTTCAGGGGCTTCGTGATCTTTAAGATAGTTCTCAAATAACACGTTATGGATAAAGCCTGTGTAGCCTTCCCAGTTATCTTCTGCTTGCGGATCTGAAAGCGCGGTGTGCCAAACGAAATTATCGTTTTCAGCAGCTAGGCCGTCAAAATCTTCAACATAGAACATTTCGCGTCTAGAACGTGCACCATACCAAAAGCTCATCTTACGCTTAGAGTTCAAACGTTTAAGTTGATCAAAGATATGAGAACGCATTGGCGCCATACCAGCACCACCACCAACGAAGATCATTTCTGCGTCAGTATTTTTAGCGAAGAACTCACCAAATGGACCAGAAATAGTTACTTTATCGCCTTTAGTTAGTGACCAAATGTACGAAGACATTTTACCACATGGCAGGCTTAGGTTTCTTGGCGGTGGAGCAGCAATACGCACGTTAAGCATAATGATGCCTTCTTCTTCTGGGTAGTTAGCCATTGAGTAAGCACGAATTGTTTCTTCGTCTACTTTTGACTCCAGGTCGAAGAAACCAAAATGGTTCCAATCACCACGATATTCTTCTGGAACATCGAAATCAGCATATTTAACATGATGAGCTGGCGCTTCGATTTGGATGTAACCACCCGCACGGAACGGCACTGACTCGCCATCTGGAATTTGTAGTACAAGTTCTTTAATGAACGTTGCTTTGTTATCGTTAGAGATAACTTCACAATCCCATTTTTTAACACCGAAAATTGACTCTTCAAGCTCAATTTCCATGTCATTTTTAACATTTACCTGACACGCTAAACGACAGCCTTCACGGGCTTCACCTTTAGAAATGTGATCAAGTTCAGTTGGCAGAATATCGCCGCCACCTTCTTTAATGTGTACACGACACTGACCACAAGAGCCACCGCCACCACATGCAGAAGATACGAAAATACCTGACTCAGATAGCGCGCCTAATAGCTTACTACCTGCTGATGTTTTAATGGCTTTGTCTGGGTCGCCATTAATCCCAATGATGATATCGCCACTTGCAACTAACTGAGATTTAGCACCAATGATCACTAAAACTAGTAGTACAACGATAGCGATGAAAACACCAACTCCTAAGAAAATATCAGTATAACCCATGATTTATCCTCGCTACCTTTACAGTGAAATACCAGAGAATGACATAAAGCCAAGAGCCATTAAGCCAACAGTAATAAAGGTAATACCTAAACCACGTAAGCCATCTGGAACGTCTGAATATTTCATTTTCTCACGGATACCTGCAAGTAATGTAATTGCAAGTGCCCAACCAACACCAGCGCCAATACCATAAACCACAGACTCGCCGAAGTTATAGTTACGCTCAACCATGAAAGATACCGCACCAAAAATTGCACAGTTAACTGTGATTAGTGGTAAGAAGATACCTAACGCGTTGTAAAGTGCTGGGAAGAACTTATCTAATGCCATTTCCAAAATTTGCACAAGTGCTGCAATAACACCAATGAAAGTTAAGAAACGTAAAAAGCTAAGATCTGCATCTGGGTAACCAAGCCACGTAAGTGAACCCGGTGCTAACACTGCATGGTAAACTAAGTTGTTAACTGGTACCGAAATACCTAATACAACAATAACCGCTACACCTAGGCCAATTGATGTGGTTACTTTTTTAGATACTGCTAAAAAAGTACACATGCCTAAGAAGAATGATAACGCTAAGTTTTCAATAAAAACGGCTTTTACAAATAAACTAATATAATGTTCCACTGTGTGCCCCTTACGCTTTAGCTTCTACTTGGTCTTTCTTATAAGTACGTAGTACCCATATGAATAAACCAATGATGAAGAATGCACTCGGTGGTAATATCAATAGACCCATAGGTTGATACCAACCACCATTTTGTACTAATGGGATAATATCAACACCGAATAGTGAACCCTTACCAAATAGTTCACGAATGAAACCAACGGTAAGTAGTACTACTGAATAACCTAAACCGTTACCAATACCGTCAAGAAACGACATAAGTGGCGGTGACTTCATTGCGTATGCTTCAGCACGACCCATTACAATACAGTTAGTAATAATTAGACCGATAAATACCGAAAGCTCTTTTGCCGTAGCGTAAGAAAATGCTTGTAGTACTTGGTCAACAACAATTACCAAAGATGCAATAATCGTCATTTGTACAATAATACGTACTGACGATGGGATCTGGTTACGAATAGTCGAGATAAAGAAGCTAGAAAACGCGGTTACCAAGGTCAAAGCAATTGACATGATTAATGCGTTTTTTAAGCTAGATGTTACCGCTAGCGCAGAACAAATACCAAGTACTTGTAGTGCGATTGGGTTGTTAGCTAAAACCGGGCCAAATAGGACCGCTTTCATTTCTTTAGTATCAGCCATTATTTCAATGCTCCTTTACGTACTTCCGCAAGGAATGGACCAAAGCCATTGTCACCAGTCCAAAAGTCAACTGTATTATCAACACCGTTAGACGTTAAAGTTGCACCCGATAGACCATCAATTTGATGCTCATTGCTAGCGCCACTTTTTACAACATCGATAGGTAATTCTTTACCTTCCCATTTTGCAGTCCACTGTGGATTTTGGATTTCGCCACCTAAACCAGGTGTTTCACCATGCTTATAAAAGATAATGTTTTTGATTGTTTCGCCATCGTTTTCAAGCGAAAGGAAACCATACATTAAGCCCCATAAACCGTAACCTTGAATAGGAACAATAATAGTGTCAACTGACCCATTATCTGCTCTAGAGATGTATACAGGTGCCTCTGTCGTTACGCGCTGAATGCCCGCAATGTCAGTAATGCCTTTTTCAGCAAGCGCAAAGCTTAGCTTAGGGTCAAATTTGCTTTTTTCAAAGTCAAATGCATTAACCTTAGCCTGAACTTCTTCACTTGAGTCGCTTGCAAAAGACTCACCCGTTTTCATATTAACTAAGCGTACTTCGATTTTGTTGTTGAATGTTTCAGAAACATTTTCAACTTTTCCGATTCCCGCTGCAACTAAGATATTACTTTGAATATCTTTCGCTTTATTAGCTTGCTGTAAAGGACGAAGCTGTACAGCAGCAAACGATACGATAATTGCACACACTAAACATAGCGCAACAACTACTGCTAACGTTTTACCGATTGATTCGTTATTACTAGACATTACGTGCCAACCTCCGTTTGATATTAGCTTGCACTACAAAGTGATCGAACAGTGGAGCAAATAAGTTAGCAAATAAGATTGCTAGCATCATACCTTCTGGGAAAGCAGGGTTCACAACACGGATCATAACAACCATAAAACCAATAAGCGCGCCATAAGCTAACTTACCTTTATCGGTAAATGCAGCAGACACAGGGTCGGTAGCCATAAAGAACATACCAAACGCAAAACCACCTAGTACAAAGTGCCAATGCCAAGGCATAGCAAATACTGGGTTAGTCTCAGAGCCAACTGTATTTAGCAGTAATGCAGTGATTACCATACCGAAAAATACACCTAGCACTATACGCCAAGAAGCGATACGCACGTAAATAAGGAACAAGCCACCCACTAATAATGCAAGTGTTGATGTTTCGCCTACAGAACCTTGAATGAAACCGTAAAACGCATTCCACCATAACTCCATGTTTGAAAAATCAAGTGTGCCAACAAACGCTTGACCAAGCATAGTCGCACCAGAGAACGAATCTACTGCTGTCCATACTGTGTCACCTGAAATTTGTGCAGGGTATGCGAAGAATAAAAACGCACGACCAGCTAACGCAGGGTTTAAGAAGTTACGACCTGTACCACCAAAGATTTCTTTAGCAATTACAACACCAAATGTAATACCAAGCGCAACTTGCCATAAAGGAATAGTTGCTGGCAAAATAAGTGCAAATAACACTGATGTTACGAAGAAACCTTCGTTAATTTCGTGTTTACGCACTGAAGCAAATATAACTTCCCAAAAACCACCTACAGCAAAAGTAACTGCATAAATTGGTAGGAAGAAACACGCTCCGTAGAACATTTTAGCGCCCCAGCCTGCATCAGCGGTTAATTGACCGCCTAACAGTTGAAACAAATCAACTTGCCATATATTAGCTAGTTCAAAACCTTGTGCTAAAGCACCAGCGGCCTGATGGCCAATATTGAACATACCAAAAAACATAGCAGGGAACGTTGCCATCCACACTAAAATCATCATGCGTTTTAGGTCGATGTTGTCACGAACGTGTGTCGCGCCTTTATTTACGTAGCCTGGTGTATAAAAAATAGTTGCTGCTGCTTCATACAGAGCATAAAATTTTTCATATTTACCACCGGCTTCAAAATTCGGCTCGATATCTTCAAGATATTTTTTTAAACCCATCTCTCTAGCCTTCCTTCTCGATCGTAGTTAAGCAATCGCGTAGGGCTGCGCCATACTCGTATTTGCCCGGACAAACGAAGGTACATAACGCTAAATCTTCTTCATCTAGTTCAAGCGCGCCTAATGACATTGCACTGTCTACATCGCGTGACAATAGGTCGCGTAATAATAGAGTTGGCAAAATATCTAACGGCATTACACGCTCATAGCTACCAATTGGTACCATGGCACGTTTTGAACCACCTGTTGACGTTGTCATTTTAAATAAACGACTCGGTGCAAGGTGAGAAATAAAGGTACGCGTTACGGAAAATTTATCACTACCTGGTGCAATCCAACCAAACAATTCTTTTTCGCGACCTTCAAGTAAAACAGATACTTGAACGTGGTAACGACCTAAGAATGCATGAACACCGTTTGAAATAGAACCTGACAATACTGAACCAGAAATAACACGGTTATCACCGTCTTCTAATTCGCCAGCAACTAAATCATCCAATGAAGCACCTAATTGTGTTTTCACTAAACGAGGGTTTTTAACGCGAGGACCTGCAAGAGAAATTACACGATCAGTGTAAATTTCACCGGTAAGGAATAAGTGACCAAAGGCGATAACGTCTTGGTAACCAATATGCCAAACCTGCTTGCTAATAGATACTGCATCAAGATGATGGATATGTGTGCCAACAAGGCCAGCCGGATGCACACCACCAAACTCATGTACTTCTACTTGAGCTATAGATGAGCTAGGAACTTGGCTACCTGCTTGTTTACAAACAAATACTTTACCGTCGGTTAAACGCGACACAACAGCTAAACCTGCTTCGAATGCTTGCACATTTTCAGCAATAATTACCGCAGGATCTGCAGCAAGTGGATTAGTGTCGATTGCGGTCACAAAAATAGAGCTAGGATTTGCATCCACTGCCGCTACTTTACTGAATGGGCGAGCACGAAGTGCTGTCCACTGACCAGACTGTATAAGTACTTCTTTGGCTTTTTCACGATCTAAGCTCGAAAGCTCGGCATCAGAAAAAGTACCAAAGGTGATTTGCTCACTGCCGTTAACTTCAATAACAACAGATTGCAGTACACGTTTAGCACCACGATTAATTTCTTTTACTGTGCCAGAAGCTGGAGCAGTAAATAATACACCTGGGTTCTTTTTATCTTCAAAAAGTACCTGGCCTTTTTTCACTTGGTCATCCACACGAACATGCATGGTTGGACGCATACCGATAAATTCTTCACCTAGCACAGCTACACGTTTGACGGTAGAACCATCATGAATAACTTGCTGAGGAGCGCCCTCTATGGGTAAGTCCAGACCTTTTTTTATATTGATCATACGCACTTGCACTACATTAACGGAAAGAAACTGAAAAATCGTATCAACCACGTCGCCATATTAACTATAACAAGTTGTGTAAAACTAACTTGCTATAAATACTAAACAAGCAACGCAGTAAAACTCCTCACATATTGCTATGATTTTAACATCATTGTGCAACACTATGCGAGTGTATTTATAAAAATTATACCAGAGAAAGACTTATTTACGCTTGATGTAGCTATTTAATAAAATTCAAGCTAGACCAAAGTTGTACGTTTACTAAGAAACATTATTTTTATAAAAAAATCAGTAATAAAAAAGTCGCACTAGGCGACTTTTCAAACTGTTTTGTACAATTGATTAGTCAATCATATTCGCAATAGGCTGAACAGGGTCAACCTCTTGCTCATAATCAACGCCTTGTATACCAAAACCAAACAAGCGTAAAAACTCATTATGATAACCAACATAATCGGTTAGTTCATCAATGCTACTAGTATCTACTTTATCCCAAATAGCTTGAATACGTGCTTGTACGTCATCTTCTAGCTCTTTATAGTTTTGGAATAAATGACCGCCTTCGTCAAAACGTGGCGTGTCGCCGTATAAGTTTTCGCTAAATAACGCCTGTATTTGCTCAATAGTACCTTCGTAGGTGCCATCGGCCTTCATCACTTTAAATAAAGCAGAAATATACAAAGGCATAATAGGAATAGCCGAGCTAGCTTGTGTTACTACCGCATTAAGTGACGATACATACGCTTCGCCATTTAAATCACTAGTCGAAGCTTTAATAGCAGCCGTTGCACGATCCAAATCTTCTTTTGCTTTACCAATCGTTGCATGCCCGTATATTGGCCATGTTAGCTCTTTACCTATGTAGGTATAAGCAGTGGTTTTGAAGTTATCGGCTAGCACATCGGCTTGTTTTAGTGCATCAATCCACATTTCCCAATCTTCACCGCCCATTACTTTAATAGTATTGTCGATATCATCTTGGTTTGCCGCTTCAACGGTTATTTCATCAATTTCACGCTTTGAGGTATTCAGATTTTTAGTTGTAACTGCATTACCAATTGGCTTAAGCGTAGATGAGAACACTTCACCGGTATTAGGATCGGTACGACGCGGAGACGCTAAGCTGTAAATAATTAAATCTACTTTGCCTAAATCGGCTTTAATAGTATCAATTGCTTTTTGCTTAATTTCGTTTGAGAACGCATCGCCATTAATATTTTTTGACCAAAGGCCTGCTTCGTCTGCAGCATTTTGAAATGCAGCTGTATTGTACCAACCTGCAGAACCCGTTTTGCGCTCAGTGCCTTCTTTTTCAAAGAAAATACCTAATGTTTTAGCACCGCCACCAAACGCCGCAGTAATACGCGATGCAAGGCCATAGCCTGTAGAGGCACCAATAACTAATACATTTTTAGGCGCATTTTTTAATGCACCTTGTTGCTTTACATAATTAATTTGTTCTTGAACATGTTCGCTACAGCCCACTGGGTGGGCATTGGTGCAGATAAATCCACGAATTTTAGGCTTAATGACCATTGATCATCCTATATCTTTACAATAAAAATTAGCGCTAGTTTAAAGGCTAATACTAAAAACACTGATCTGATCAGTTAATCTTGAGTGTAAACATCAATCAAATCGCTATTAATTGTTTAAGCTGACTTAGAGCCACCCATACAATTGGGTGAATCAGGCGCTTCACCATTATGTTCAGCAAACTCATCTGGCGTATAAGTATGAATAGCCAGTGCATGAATATGATTGGCTAATTCATCTTTTAAAATTTCATTAATTTCGCGATGGCGCTGTAATAAGCGCTTACCAGCAAACTCTTCGCTAACCACTATCACTTTAAAATGCGAGTCGCTGCCAGCACTGTGCATATGGCTTTCGTTAATTACATTTAAATGCTTACAGGCAATTGCATCGCTGATTTTTTGTTGAATTTGTTGCTGCATGACATAAACCATTATTGTTACTTATTTATAAGCCCACTATAGCAACTTGCTAAGCCTAATGGCTAACGCTTTATCAAGCGAAAGGTTAAACTTATTCGCGGATGAGCCAAGGTAGTTTGCTTAGCAATAGCGTGTTGATAGTCGCGCTGACTATTGCCACTCATAATTAAACAGCTGCCGCTATGTAGCTTTAAATTAGTAACTTTATTGCTAGCTTTGTGTTTTAGTTTTAATACTCGCTCAGCCCCAAGCGATATACAAACAATAGTAGGTTGATGGCCAAGCTCTGCTTCATCGTCGCTATGCCACCCCATAGTATCGTTACCATCGCGGTAATAATTTAC
Organism: Pseudoalteromonas sp. MIP2626; assembly: GCF_013414205.1. Lineage (NCBI taxonomy): Bacteria > Pseudomonadati > Pseudomonadota > Gammaproteobacteria > Alteromonadales > Pseudoalteromonadaceae > Pseudoalteromonas > Pseudoalteromonas sp. MIP2626. Next base: position 14,881 of record NZ_JAATTW010000033.1, on the reverse strand, counting down.
TAATAGTGAATTTAATGGCTGGTTTAAATGCCGCTCTAAACGTTTGCGCATCGCCAGTAAAACATCAGGCCAAGGCTCTACTATTAACTTACTGTGAGAATAACCATACTCAATATTGTTTTCACTGATAAAACACTGCAGCCGAGGAATTGGCCCCGTTTTATTGTAAACCGTAACATTAGGCTGCTGCCAACACAGGTTTTGCTGTAAATAGTAGAATAAATCGAGGCTTTTTTGTGCACTAAGCGCCCTACTTTGATAAGAAAAGCCATTTGGTAACAGTTGGGGGTTGGCGTTTGGCCGTTGCATGTTAGAATTTACCTATCATTTGATTACTGATCACTAAACTATTATGACCATGCAAGCACAGCTCGGCGATAAAACCTTTACTCTTGAACGCTTTCCTTTGGATCAAAAAAACCGCAGCTTACAAGCTTGGGATTCAGCCGACGAATATTTAATCGACTATGTTAGCGAACATCATCCTGATTGTCGCTCTTTGCTGATTTTAAATGATAGTTTTGGCGCGCTTTCTTGTTATTTTAGCCACAAGCAATTAACGGTTTGTTCAGTAAACGACTCTTATATTAGCCACCAAGCAGCAGCTTATAACTTAGCAGAGAATAAAATACCTGCTATTACCTTTAGCCAGCTCGATAGTTTATCGGCTTTACCTGAACAAGTTGATTTGGTACTTATTAAAGTACCACGCACATTAGGCTTTTTACAGTATCAACTGTCTGAGCTTAGCGAAGTGCTTGCACCCGGAACGCCTGTTATTGCCGCGGCAAAAACAAAAGATGTGCATAATTCAACAATTAAAGCGTTTGAGCAGTTTATTGGCGAAACAAAAACAAGTTTAGCGGTTAAAAAGTCACGCTTAATTATAAGCCACGCACAAGGTGGGTATAAAGCCGCTGATTTTCCGGTAAATTGGCCACTTGAAGGCACTGACTTTACTATTAGTAACCATGCAAATGTGTTTTCGCGTGATTCATTAGATATTGGCGCACGGTTCTTTTTTAACTACTTACCAGAAACCAATAAAGCTAAAAGCATTATTGATTTAGGCTGTGGTAATGGCGTGGTGGGTTTAATGGCATTATCGCGTTGCCCAAATGCAAATATTACTTTTGTTGATGAGTCGTATATGGCCGTTGAATCGGCACGCTTGAATGTAGAGCTCAATATGGAAGCTAAATATGAGCAATGTTCATTTGTTGAAAATGACTGTTTATCGGGATTTGAGCGCGACAGTGTTGATATGGTGCTATGTAACCCGCCATTTCATCAAGCTCAAGCGGTTACCGACCACATTGCATGGCAAATGTTTAAAGAAGCAAAAGATACTTTAAAAGAAGGTGGCGAATTGCGTATTATTGGTAACCGTCATTTAGATTACCACGACAAACTAAACCGTATGTTTGGTAACTGCAAGCTACTAGGTTCTAACAAAAAGTTTGTTGTACTTAGTGCCACAAAAAATACCGGAATGTTATAAATGCAAATTATAAAATACCTTTTACCTTGGTTGGTGTTTTTGGCACTGCCTGCATGTAGTAATCAGCCAAATCAGATAATACTTAATCCTGTTTATAAAAATGGGCAAATAAGTTCAATCAACAGCAGCTTAAGTACCAGTGTAATTGATTTAAGAGGCGATACTGCCACCTTAAAACTTATAGAGTCTGACAAAACCAAAACTTTTGCCAGCCATGGTATTACAGCCTCAGTAAAAAGTGCGCTCGACAGCGCCCTAAGTCGTAACGGTGCCAGCATTTCTAACTTAGCCACGGTGCGCTTTGAAGTAGATATTCATGCTTTGCAAGCAGTTGTTACCGAAAAACTAATGAGCCACACCAGCGCGGCTTCTATAGAGTTTGGCGTGCGTGTTATTCGCGCTACCAGTAACTTTAGCAAAGTATACCGAGGCAATGCTAATTTAGCAGGGCCACTGGGGCACGACCGAGCAAAAATAGAAGGTCAGCTTAATAAGTTGACTGAGCAAATTATTACCCGCATTGTATCTGACCCTGAATTAATAGAATTTTTAGAAGGTTAACAATGAAACGACTTTTTTTAATCTGCTTAAGCCTATTCTTTAGTACCACTACGCTTGCTGCTCAAGAAGGCCGTTTTGTACAAAAAGATAATATTTTTCCGCGTGTTGAAATAGTCACTTCACTGGGTAGCATAGTGATTGAGCTTGACCGCTCTAAAGCCCCCATTACTGCAAATAACTTTTTAACCTACGTAATGGATAAAAGCTATCAAGGCAGTGTGTTTCATCGTATTGAGCGTGATGTAGAAAACGACCGCGACTTTGTTATTCAAGGTGGCGGCTACGATAAAGACTACGATGGACTACACGAAAACGATCCTATTTTTAACGAAAGCGGTAATGGCTTAAAAAACGATATGTATAGCATAGCTATGGCGTATCAAGACCGTCAACCTCATTCAGGAACGCGCCAATTCTTTTTTAATATGGACGATAACGACCATTTAAACCCTGGCAGAGAATGGGGGTTTGCGGTATTTGGCAATGTAATGGACGGCTACGACACGCTAGATAAAATTATGGCGGTAAAAACCGGATTTAACGAAAAAATTGGCTACGACTTTGTACCCAAAGAGCCTGTAGTTATTTTAAATATTAAATTACTTGAACAAGTTCCCCTGTAACTATTAAAAGAGCAGCCTAGCTGCTCTGTGTTAAAGCCAATGAAGGCCCTATGAGCAAAACACTCTCTATTCGCGAATATTTTTCTTATTTTAAAGACAAACGCCTTATCAATATTTTTATATTTGGTATGAGTAGTGGTTTTCCATGGGTGCTGATTGGCTCTGTAATGTCGGCATGGCTAAAAGACGAAGGCTTAAGCCGCAGTATGATTGGCTTATTTGGCATTGTGTTTGGCGCTTACAGCATTAACTTTTTATGGTCGCCGTTAATAGATCGTACCAAACTACCCTTTTTATACAAATGGTTAGGCCAACGCCGAAGCTGGATACTGTTTTGCCAAAGCTTTATTTTACTTGGCACACTGCTATTAGCTGGGCTTGATTTAAAAGCCAATTTAGCGCTCGTCGCCGCACTTTGTTTATTAATAGCCATAGCCTCTGCCACTCAAGATATTGCTATTGACGCTTTTAGAATAGACGCCCTGGGCGAAAATGAATCTTATAAAGCGACCGCCGCCGCCGCCATGGCAACCTCGGGTTGGTGGTCGGGTTATGCGCTACTTGGGGCCATTCCGTTTTATATGGCCGATATACCTTCGATAGATTGGCCGCAAGTATATTACTTTTTATCCGCCATAATGCTGCTACTAATGAGCTGTGTATTTTGGGCAAAAGAACCCGAATCAAACCGCGAAGCAGTGCACGCTGAGCTTGAGCGGATATACCTTGAAAAACTTGCCGCCAGCAAGCAAACACCATTAACTAAAACACTCGCTTGGCTTGCAGTTACTGTGGTTGATCCGTTTAAAACCTTTTTTGCTAAAAATGGCGTTAAAACCGCGTTGGCACTGCTTGCATTTATTTTCTTATTTAAAATTGGCGAAGCGTTTTTAGCTCGCATGTCGATTGTATTTTATAAAGAGGTTGGCTTTAGTAATACCCAAATAGCCAATTACTCTAAGCTAGGCACCGGATTAATTACCATCGTATTTGCCTTTTTAGGCAGTATTTTTAATCATAAATACGGCATTGTTAAAGGCTTATTTATTAGTGGTGTGGCAATGGCGGCATCTAATTTAATGTTTTCTTGGATTGCACTTGCCGGCCCACAAGAGCATTTATACGCCATGGCTATTGTGGTTGATGGTTTTACTCAGGCATGGTCGCTAGTAGCTATGGTGGCATTTATATCTATGCTATGCGATAGAGCATTTAGTGCAACACATTATGCGTTACTTGCGTCGCTGGGTAACTTAGGGCGTACTTTACTGTCGAGTTACAGTGGGGTAGTAATAGATGATTGGCTGGCGGGTAACTGGTCGCTATTTTTTATTCTTACTGCATTAATGGTGTTGCCATCGTTGATATTTTTATACTTAATTCGTCATAAACTGTATCAGCTAGAGCGTAATTATCACCAAAATACTTAAACTCAATACTTAAAATAAATTATTTACTTGGCATATTTAAAGGTGCATTAAAATATGCCAAGTAACTTGCGGCTATTAATCAACTTTAAGTAAGTTTAATGCCTCATGCGGATCAACTTCGAGTGCATTACAGTAGCGCACAAATTCAATTACATCTAAGCGGCGCTCTTGGTTTTCAATTTTGCCAATAAACGAATGTGGTGTGCCTAATAACTGCGCTAAACTACGCATTGTATGCCCTTTGTCATGACGTTTACTTTTAAGCCATTTGGTCAGTTTTGCATTTTCTTCTGATGAAACTGTTTTACCCATCATGTACATCTCCTACTTAATGCGGTGTAAATACTAATTGATGCAATTTATTAATAACGCTCAGTGATTACACTGCACAACAGCCTAATTGGGCATTGATTGCAACTCAGCTTTACTAATTACTCATTGTGAGCTAAAAAACGCTATAAATAATACTTACTTATTGTGGTGGTGAATGAAATTTTGCCCGTCTCATTCTTATATATTGTATACTATTAACTCATTGGTAAAATGGCTAATTACATTCGGCACAGGTTAAATAATGAATATATATTTACCAAGCCTGAATAGATAGCTTAAACCATTAATAAATATTTGTAACAATTTTGTTCCATTTTAGTGTTACATGTTTATGCTTAATCAATAACGAGCACCCTAAAAGGCTAAATAATGTTCAGGCTACTTTTTTTACTTCCTATTATACTGTGCTTAGGCTGGTGTTTTTTTCTTCGCCACCATGGTGTGCCTATTAAAAAAGGCAAAAGAGGCTTTGTATATATACTCGCGTTTTCTGCTTTTGTACTTGGCTTTTTTATATTAATGATGCAAATAACCGAATTCACTCCTAGCGAATTTTAGGCATTAAAAAAGCCGCAAAAGCGGCTTTAATATTTTATTGTTTACCCAGGGTTTGTTGACCTTTGCGGGTTAATATTTGTTCCAACTAGGGGCAATTTAATCGCGGCGCTAGGTTTGTAACCTAGTGGGCTAAGTGAAAACCGAGCAACAAAGAGTTAATTGCCCCTAGGCAGAACCCTTCGGGCAGCGCCTGTTTGGCATTGATGCTACGTTATCGCCTATTTATGGGGAATAACCACACCACATAGGCTCTGCCTTGCCTAAACACCAAACAGACTGCTGCAAATTTAACCTTGAAAGATCAACAGACCCTTGTTAAATAGTAAAGCTTGAACCACAACCACAGGTTGTAGTTGCATGAGGATTAGTTACAAAAAAGCGTGCGCCTTCTAATCCTTCAGTGTAATCAACTTCGCCGTCTACTAAATATTGTAAACTCATCGGATCAACCACCAGCATCACGCCATTTTTGACGATTTCTAAATCACCTGGATTGGCCTTTTCATCAAAGGTAAAACCGTACTGAAAACCAGAACAACCACCACCCGTTACATATACGCGTAATTTAAGTTCTGGATTTTCTTCTTCATCGATTAACTGTTTAACACGATCGGCTGCCGCGTCAGTGAACTTAATTGGTAATTCTTCAGACATTTTAAAACCCTCAATATCGTAATGCCGTGATTATCTAATACCCGAGTGTTTTAATCAAGTATAGTAAAATAAAGGTTGCAGGCACTAGCTGCTGTTAGTAGCAAACTAAACCTAAATATTGAGTCCAGCGTCGCTTATTTGCGTATTTTAACGTTAACTTTTCTATAAATGTAATTATTTTACAAAATCACAACGACTTAGCGTTTGGCTTTTGCTAAAATGGCCGCTGAAAAATGCTGCGGGGAAATAAAGCATGTGGCTTGAGCAACTCAGGCGTCGATTAGCCAAACCTAAAACATCCGTACAATTATGCTTATTAGGCGTAAGTGCCGGATTAATAGCTGCATTTTTTATTATTTTATTTCGCTTAACGATTCTTTTTTTTCAAAGTATATTTTTAGAAACTCCCGACGACTTTACCACCCTCCCCACTTTAGAACGCGTATTAATGCCCCTTATTGCGGCACTCTTAATTGCGCTTTTTGCGGCCTTTACTGGCTTTAAACATTATCGCTTGGGTATTCCGTTTGTAATTCACCGTATTAAACGTCATTACGGGCAAATGCCAATATATAACACCCTAAACCAATTTGTTGGTGGTGCACTGGCTCTGATCAGCGGCTTTTCGGTGGGGCGCGAAGGGCCTTCGGTGCATTTAGGTGCTACGGGGGCAAGTATCTTAGCAACTAAATTGCACTTACCTCATAACGCCATGCGTACCCTTAGTGGCTGTGGCATTGCAGCTGGTATTGCCGCCTCGTTTAACACGCCGTTAGCAGCAGTTATTTTTGTAATGGAAGTAGTACTTCGAGAATATAAAGTACATATATTTGTGCCAATTATGCTTGCAGCTGTTACTGGCGCTTTAGCAACCCAATTTGTATTTGGCGAAGGCTCAGAGTTAGCACTTATAAGCATTGCTCCGTTAAGTGGCTGGCATTACCCGTACTTAATACTGTGTGGCATGGCGCTGGGCGCAATAGCCTATAGTTTTAATCAAAACTTAATGTTAATTATTAAAACGTTTAAACCACTTAGCATGTTTCCTCGCTTACTTATTGCTGGCTGTATTGCCAGCTTAATTGCGTATACCGTCCCCCAAGCTATGGGGTCGGGTATGAGTGCAATTACTATTGCGGTTGAATCCCCTGAAGACATGCAATTATTAACTACTATTTTAATTGCTAAGTTACTCGCCACATTATTTGCGATAGGTTTGGGTATTCCCGGTGGTTTAATTGGACCGGTTATAGGGCTGGGGGTTTTAATTGGTACTTTAATGGCCTTTTTTGCCCAGTTTATTAGCCCAGGTACAGATATAGCAGGCACTTATGGTGTACTTGGCATGGCAGGATTATTAGCAGCAACGCTGCATGCACCGCTTGCGGCTTTAACCACAGTGATGGAGCTCACTTCGTCTCCAGAAATAATAGTGCCTGCAATGATAGTTATTACCACCGCTTATGTTACCGCGCTGCAAGTGTTTGGTAATCGCTCGATATTTTTACAACAGCTGGATTTTCAAGAGTTACCTTACCAGGTATCTCCCGCTACTGAGGCACTACAAAAAGTAGGGGTAATGGATGAAATGGATGAAGACTTTAAGTTGCTTTACTCCGACGATAAACAGCAAATAAAAAACACCCTTGATGCGATGGACAGCCAAACCCCATTAATTGTATTCGATGAAGAAAATGGTTACCGATTGGCTGAATATGACTTGAGCTTAATGTCGGATCAAGCAACTAACCTTAGCTATATTAGTTTGGCCGGTATTAGCAGCCAAGCCACTTTAGCTGATGCCTTTGAGCTATTAAATGATAAGCGCAGTGGCGCATTGTATGTATATAACTTATTAGATAATCAACAAATTATGGGATTATTACGTTGGGATCAAATCCATCATATTTTAACCATTCGTAACAGCTTACTTTAATTAAAATGAGGGTAATATGAGCGCATTATTAATTTACAAAACCTTGCATATATTTTTTATGATTGCCTGGTTTGCCGGTATTTTTTACTTACCACGGTTATTTGTGTACCACGCTATGAGCGAAGAAAGGGCATGCAACTCTATGCTTAAAGTAATGGAACGTAGGCTGCTTTTTTTTGTCACTCCGTTTGCCGTGTTAACCGCGGTATTTGGTGTACTCACTATAGTTGAATATGGCCGCGATTGGTTTAAGTACAGCATGTGGTTGCATTATAAACTAGTGCTAGTAATTATTTTATACCTATACCATGGTTACTGTTTTAAGCTTTTAGCTGATTTTAAACATGACCGTAACACTAAAAGTGACCGTTTTTATCGTATTTTTAATGAGTTACCCGTTATAGCACTATTAATAATAGTGGCACTGGCGGTAATAAAACCCAGTTTATAATAAAATGTTTCTAGGTAATTTACTCTGCCAACTAGCTAAGTAACTTTGCTATAATATGCGCGATTGCGTGCTCCTTTAAGGATTATCGCGCCTTTTTGAATAAGTAGGAATAACCCCATGTTAAGTTTCCAAGGTGAAAATATACTCTCAGTTAATCAACTCGACAGAGACTGTATTGAACGTATATTTGCAGTAGCTAAAAAAATGGAACCCTACGCTAAAAAACAAAAGCGTACTAACGTGCTAGAAGGTGCCATTTTAGCCAACTTATTTTTTGAACCTAGCACACGCACACGCGTAAGCTTTGGCACCGCTTTTAACTTACTCGGCGGACTCGTTCGCGAAACAACCGGCATGCAAAGCTCAGCGCTCGCTAAAGGCGAGTCGCTTTACGACACCGCCCGTGTTATTTCGGCGTATGCCGATGCTGTCGCTATGCGCCACCCCGATGCAGGTTCGGTAAGTGAATTTGCAACAGGCTGCTCAATCCCTGTGATTAATGGTGGCGATGGCCCTAACGAGCACCCCACTCAAGCACTGCTCGATTTATTAACCATTGAGCGTGAGCTTAACCGTTTTGAGCAAAACATAGATGGTATGCACATTGCACTAGTAGGCGATTTAAAATATGGTCGCACTGTGCACTCTTTATCAAAACTATTATGCCACTATAAAAACGTGAAATTCTCGATGGTTGCACCCGATGGTCTACAAATGCCTAGCTATATATTAGATGCAGTAGATAATGCAGGTCATAAAATTGAATTGGTAAACAAAATGGAAGGTAACTTAGCTGCCGACATAGTTTATCAAACGCGTATTCAAGAAGAGCGCTTTCCTTCGCAAGAAGAAGCCAACAAATACCGTGGTGGGTTTAGAATTAGTCAATCAATTTACACTGCACATTGCAAACCTAATTCAGTGTTAATGCACCCGCTACCACGCGATAGTCGCCTAGAAGCCAACGAGCTAGATAACGACTTAAACGCAAATGACAATTTAGCTATATTTCGCCAAGTACAAAATGGCGTATTAATTCGTATGGCACTGTTTGCTTTAACCCTCGGCGTAGAAAACAAAGTCGAGCAGTATGAAGTAGACGTACCTTGGTTTAGCCGCAAACGCGATAGCTAAACCCACTTTTTTTGTGACAAAACAATAGGATTTTTCATGACAATTAGCCAAGACTTATTTGCACGCGCTCAAGCTTCTATTCCTGGTGGCGTAAATTCACCAGTACGTGCTTTTAATGGTGTAGGCGGCACACCGCTATTTATCACTAAAGCTGAGGGTGCGTTTACATTTGACGCCGATGGTAATCGCTATATCGATTATGTTGGCTCTTGGGGCCCTATGATCATGGGCCATAACCACCCTGCAATTAAACAAGCAGTACACGACGCGGTAGAAAACGGCCTAAGTTATGGCGCGCCTACCGAAGCCGAAATTTTAATGGCTGAAAAAGTAAAAGAGCTAGTACCATCAATCGAAAAAGTACGTATGGTTAGCTCAGGCACAGAAGCCACCATGAGCGCTATTCGCTTAGCGCGTGGTTTTACTGGCCGCGATAAAATACTTAAGTTTGAAGGCTGTTACCACGGCCATGCCGACTCATTATTAGTTAAAGCAGGCTCTGGCGCATTGACTATGGGCGTGCCTAATTCACCGGGCATTCCTGAAGATTTTGCAAAACATACGCTTACTGTATCGTTTAATAATTTAGATGAAGTGAAAGCTATTTTTGCTAAATATGCCGACGAAATTGCATGCATTATTGTTGAGCCTGTTGCTGGTAACATGAACTGTATTCCACCGGTTCCGGGATTTTTAGAAGGTTTGCGCGACGTTTGTGACGAATACAAATCGGTACTTATTTTTGACGAAGTAATGACCGGGTTTCGAGTTGCACTTGGCGGCGCACAAGCCTACTACAATATAAAACCAGACTTAACCTGTTTAGGTAAAGTAATTGGCGGCGGCATGCCAGTGGGCGCTTTTGGCGGCAAAACCGAAATTATGGATTATATTGCACCGGTTGGCCCTGTTTATCAGGCGGGTACATTGTCGGGTAACCCAATTGCCATGGCTGCAGGTTTAAAATCGCTAGAGTTATTAAGCGAGCCAGGCTTACATGCAAAACTAGAAGCAACCAGTAAAGCAATTTGTGAAGGCTTTGAAGCCGGTGCTAAAAAAGCAGGCATTGCATTAACCACTAATTACGCCGGTGGCATGTATGGTTTTTTCTTTACTGATGCTGAAAAAGTAACAACTTACAAACAAGCTACTGAGTGTGATTTAGAGCGTTTTAAACGTTTTTTCCACCTGATGCTTGAAGAAGGTGTTTACTTAGCCCCCTCTGCTTTTGAAGCAGGCTTTGTATGTGCAGCGCACAACGAGCAAGAAATAAAAGATACCATTGCAGCCGCAGAGCGCGCGTTTGCTAAGCTGTAAAACATCAGTTTTATTCAGCCAATAAAAAAAGCCCTAACGGGCTTTTTTTATGTCTTGTAGTTATTCAAAACAGCTTAACGAATACACTGCGGCCTTGGTTCAAATTCACTGGCTCTTAGTGGTAGCTGAATAACTTTGCCGCACCCTGGTGGCGCTTGTTTACCCGTTAGCTCGTTAATAAACGCCCAGCGAATTGAAGGTGGACGAGTATCGGCTATCGCTTCGGGATTTAGCGGTTTTAAATAACGAATATAGGTCTCTAAAGCCCCTACACTACCGGTTAAGCCGGTACTTTTGTTATCATCTCGGCCTAGCCAAGCAACGGTCACTGTGTTTTGATCAAACCCCGCAAACCAGCTATCGCGTAAATCGTTACTAGTGCCCGTTTTACCCGCAAGTTGAATCGACGGAAAGTGTAAGTTTAACCGTTTTGCGGTGCCATCTTTAGTCACTCGTTTCATTGCGTATTTTGTCATGTACATGGCATCTTTAGCAAAACGCGGCTCAGATTTCACCTCATGCTTATACAATACTTTGCCTATTGAGTCGGTTAACGCAGAAATAGCGGTTAACTTTCTATATTCGCCATCGGCAGCAATGGTTGTGTACAATTGTGCTACCTCAAAACTAGACATTTCAAGTGCCCCCAATAACAACGATGGGTATTCGTTAATTCTTCCCTGCGCGCCTAACCCTCTTAGTGTATTTGCAACTTTATCTACCCCTACATCAAGGCCAAGATTTACCGCAGGTATATTTATACTGCGACTAAAAGCTTTGTATAACGGGATCGCTCCGCGAAATTGACGATCGTAGTTTTCAGGTTGCCATACTTTACCTTGCTCATTGGTAACTTGCACCGGTGAGTCGTCAAGTAAAGTGGCTAGGTTATAATGTGGTAACTGCAGCGCGCTTAAATACACCGCAGGCTTAACTAATGAGCCAATATTACGTTTGGTATCAAGTACTCGGTTAAAGCCTGAATAACGCACATCGCGCCCAGAAACTAATGCCGATACGCCACCTTTTTCTACGTTAACTGAGATCATCGCCGCTTCAAGCGCGCGAGTATTAGGGCGTTTTTCTAAATAAGGCAAACTTGCCTGAATCGACTCTTCCATTGCCGTTTGTTTTTGTAAGTCAAAATAGGTAAACACACGAACACCGGCATCTAACACATTTTGATCGGGCAATAACTGCTTGAGTTCACGATTTACTAGTTCTAAATAACCTGGGTACGATTTTTGTAAACTGGCTTTCATTGGCGCTATATTCAAAGGACGTTTTAATGCAGCGCGGTATTCATTAGTACTCAAAAGTTTGTCTTCAACCATTAAGCGCAGCACTAAGTCACGACGTTCCATTGTGCGCTCTTCGTAACGACGTGGATTGTAATAAGACGGCCCTTTTACCATAGCCACCAGCAGCGCTATTTGATCGTACTCTAGCTCATCTACTGGTTTAGAAAAGTAAAATTCAGCAGCCAAGCCCATACCATGTACACCTTGGTTATAAGACTGCCCTAAATATACTTCATTTAAATACGCTTCAAGTATTTGATCTTTTGAATAACGGTAATCTAAAATAAGCGCAATAAACGCTTCGTTTATTTTTCGTGTAAGTGAGCGCTCTCGGGTTAAGTAAATATTTTTAGCCAGTTGTTGCGTTAGCGTACTGCCGCCCTGAACTGTTCGCCCAGCACGAATATTACTATACAACGCACGTAAAATAGAAAATACCGATACGCCGTGGTGCTGATAAAAATTACGATCTTCAACCACTAAAAGCGTGTCTTTTAGCATTGCCGGAAATTTATCCAGCGGTACAAATTCACGGTCTTGTTTAGAGTCGTTACCTATACGCGCTATTTGCACCGGCTCCAGCCTAGCGTTGTTTAAACGCCGACCAAACTTGTCTTTAATACTAGCCACTTTTTGCCCTGCAAAACGCAGTTCAATTATATGCGCCTGTTCTAGCGCGTCATAAAATTCAAAATCGCGACGATATATTTTAATGCTGTTGGCAGTTTTAACATATTGCCCTGTACGACTTAACCTATTAACGGCTGAGTAGTTTAGCCGCTCTAACTCCCAAATAACCTCTTGGCTTGATAAGAACTGCCCGGGGTAAAACGCCATCGAGCGTGCATAAACTTGCGCAGGAAGCTGCCATTTATTACCTTCAAATTGACGAGTTATTTTTGCATCGAGGTAAATAAAATAAAGCGCCATAGCAATAAATATCGCTAAACTAAGTTTCCAAAAAATAGACCATAGTTTATTGAGTAAAGATCGCTGAGCAACTGATGATTTGTTTTTTGTACTTTTTTTAGCGCCGTTACGCGGTGTACTTTTAGAGGGTTTAGCGCTGCGCTTTGTGGGGGTTTTACCTGTCGGTGTTTTTTTGTTATCAGCCATTTAAATGTAATTTATTCCAAGGTTTATTTTACGGACGTGAGCTTAGCATAGTCACCTACTAGTTCACCATTATAAGGTAAATTAACAACCCATCTTAGCAGCACTAAAGTTAACCTCCCCTGAAATAAAAAAGCGCTACCTAAGTAGCGCTTTGGACAACACACAATAACTTAAATTTAATTACTACGAACCGATACAAATTCTGGGTAGGCGTCAATGCCACAATCGTGTTGATCCATACCGTTTAGCTCTTCTTCTTCGGTAACCCTAATGCCCATAGTATGCTTTAAGATTGCCCACACCAGCAGCGAAGAAATAAACACAAAACCAATAATACACAACAAGCCTATTAACTGAGTTACCAAGTTTGCCTCGGCGTTTGTCACAGGTACTAGCATAATACCAAGTACTCCACATACGCCATGCACAGAAATAGCGCCAACTGGGTCGTCTATTTTTGCCTTATCAAGTATAACAATACTAAATACCACTAATGAGCCGCCTAATAACCCTAATAAACACGCCATCAATGGTGAAGGTGAAAGCGGATCGGCGGTAATCACAACCAGCCCAGCTAACGCGCCATTTAATACCATAGTTAAATCGGCTTTACCCCATAATGCTTTACAAACAAATAGTGCTGAAACAGCCCCCATTGCAGCAGCAGCATTGGTGTTTAATAAAATCTTTCCTACAGCAGTCGCGTTTTCTGCATCTGATATAAGTAGCTGCGAGCCGCCGTTAAAACCAAACCAGCCCATCCATAAAATAAACGTACCTAACGTTGCCAAAGGCAAGTTTGACCCCGGAATTGGGTATATTTCGCCATTTTTACCATATTTTCCTTTACGTGCACCCAGTAATAATACGCCAGCTAATGCCGCTGATGCGCCGGTTGCATGCACTATTGCTGAGCCCGCGAAGTCAACAAAACCCATTGCCGATAAAAATCCAGAACCCCAAGTCCAGTAACCCTCAATAGGATATATAAGCCCAGTTAACACCAAGGTAAACACCAAAAATGCCCACAACTTCATGCGCTCAGCCACCGCACCCGAGACAATAGACATAGCCGTGGCAACAAAAACAACTTGAAAGAAAAAATCAGATTCTAGAGAGTGATCAGCATCAGCGGCTTGTGTACCAATTAAGCCACCAAATGAAGGAATGATGCCTCCCTCGGTATTCCCTACATACATAATATTGTAACCAACGAGTAAAAACATGGTGCATGCAATTGAATACAAGGCGATATTTTTAGTTAATATTTCTGTGGTGTTTTTTGAGCGTACTAAACCCGCTTCTAGCATGGCAAACCCTGCGGCCATCCACATTACTAATATGCCACAAATTAAAAAATAAAAGGTGTCGAGCGAAAACTTTAGTTCTATCAGTGTACTTTCCATAAATCCCCCTTAAAGTGCATCTTCATCAAGTTCGCTCGTACGAATACGAACAATTTGATCTAGGTCGTACACAAAAATCTTACCGTCACCTATTTTTCCGGTGCCTGCAACTTGCGTAATTGAGTCAACTACGCGTTGGCAGTTTTCAGTACGAGTGGCAATTTCGAGTTTAATTTTAGGAATAAAATCAACTTGGTATTCAGCCCCACGATACAATTCGGTATGACCACGCTGTCGACCAAAGCCTTTTACATCAACAACTGTCATCCCTTCTATGCCTAAATCAGCGAGTGCTGTACGCACTTCATCTAATTTAAATGGCTTTATGATTGCACTAATCATTTTCATTTTAGTCCCCTTAGGACACGTTATTGTTTTTCTTAGTTAATACAATCCAAGCTTTATGCCATTTATATATGGCAATAAAAAACAATAACTTATAAAAATATTTTATATTTAAAACAAAAAAACGCACCAATTAGGTAACACCACTCGTTTAAGAACGAGTGGTGTTTTTTCGTTTATACCTAACCGGATATTTTTGTGTCTTTGCGAGCACC
>NZ_JAATTW010000032.1:0-40523 GCF_013414205.1 Pseudoalteromonas sp. MIP2626 | reverse complement strand
ATAGCGTTTTGGACCCACCTGACCCCATGCCGAACTCAGTAGTGAAACGAAACAGCGCCGATGATAGTGTAGCATTTGTTATGTGAAAGTAGGACATTGCCAGGCTCCAAATTGTAAAAAGCCCGAATTTAACGATTCGGGCTTTTTTACGTCTGCAATTTAATAAATAGCCAAAAACCCATGCGAACTCAGTAGTGAAACGAAACAGCTCGAAGGCGAACCACGACCGATGATAGTGTAGCATTTGCTATGTGACTCTCCACTGCTGTGGGCACCACGACATTGCCAGGCTCCAAATTGTAGAAAGCCCGACTAGAAATAGTCGGGCTTTTTTACGTCTGCAGAAAAGTGAAGTGTGGGTGAGTAATGTACACAAGTCTCCCGCGTAGGTTGGGCGAGCGTAGCGACACCCGACACTCAAATCATAAAAACATCACCACTAGCCAATGAATGTGGTGCATTTGCACTGTGATTTTCTACCGCTGTGGGCACTACGACATTTTACAGCGTTGTCGCTACGAAGTAGCGCGCCGACTCCAAATCGAGATAGCCCGATTGAAAATAATCGGTTTTTTTTACGTCTGCAGAAAAGTAAAATTCAAGTCATTAATAAGTAAAACTCAAAGATAAAAAAATACTATGCTGATAAACTCAAAGTACATTTATTTTAGACTTGTATGAGCATGACAGCATTTTCTAGCCGAGTTTATTTACTGCGACATGGTGAGCTTACGACTAAAGATGTTTTAGCGGGGCATACCGATTTTATATTGAGTAAAAAAGGGTTTGAGCAGTTAAATATCGCCTGTGGCAGGTTAGCAAATATTGATTTAGTTACCTCATCGTCTTTAAAGCGCTGTAGTGAGTTTGCTCGGCAATTTTGTGATTTTAATAAAATACCACTGAATATAACCGACGATATTAAAGAGTTTAACTTTGGTGATTGGGATGGCCAAAGCTATGATGAACTGTGGCAGCATACTAAAACACCGACAATTGGTGACTTTTGGCAAAGCCCTTGGCTCGTGACGCCACCTAACGGTGAAAGCATGGCTCATTTTTATCAGCGCATAACAACGTGGTGGCAGCAATTATTAGTTAATACTATTTGCCAAGGTACTCGCTCACAACTTGTAATTACGCATGCAGGAGTAATAAAGCAATTACTCGCTATTATTTGTCAGGTGCCAAAACAGTTAAATTATCAAAATATATTTACTGTGGGTTATGGCAAGGTTATTTGTATCGATATATTTTTTGATGAAAATGGCCAAGCTTGGCCTAAAATTATTTTTTAAAAACGCCTGATCCTCTTTTATCACAACGATATCAGTTGTGGGATTTAGCAGTTATCTTTTTACTTTTTTGAAAACGTGAGTTGCTACACAATGTTTAAAATAGCCCCTTTGAATAATCAATTTGACCACCTTATTCACAATAAAATAAATAATAAAACCAAACCCCTAGGGGCACTAGGTCAGCTTGAACTGATTGCATTACAGTTAGTAAAAATACTATCTCAAACGATAAAGAGTGACGTTGAATTTACTGCATTTAAAGCTGAGATTTGTAACCCTACTTTAGTTGTTTTTGCTGGAGATCATGGGATTGCAGCGCAAGGAGTATCAATTGCACCGAGTGAAGTAACTGCACAAATGGTCGCTAACTTTGTCGCTGGCGGCGCTGCTATAAATATATTTTGTCAGCAACTTGGCTGGCAACTTGAGGTTGTTGATTGCGGTATATTAGAAAAAAGCCCTGCTAGCAAGGTACATGATTGCCGACTTGGTAATATAACCGCCCCGCTTAACTTACACATGGCCATGAGCACTGCGCAAGTAGAGCAAGGGTTTAGTAATGCTAAGTCACTGGTTTTACAGCTTAAACAACAAGGCTGTAATACATTGGCTATGGGGGAGATGGGAATTGGCAATACCACGAGTGCCGCAGCTATTATGGCAGCAATATTAAATTTACCTGTGACGCAATGTGTGGGTAGAGGCACTGGCGTGAGCGGAGAATTAATTGCGCGTAAAATCAATGTTGTTGAGCAAGCATTACAACTGCATAAAGCACACTTGGCTGATCCAATAGCGCTGCTTGCTGCAGTGGGTGGCTTTGAAATTGTGCATATTACCGGTGCAATGCTAGCGGCGGCAGAGCAAGGTATGGCCGTTATTGTTGATGGCTTTATTTGTAGTGCTGCGGCTATGGTTGCGATTAAAATTAACCCTATAGTAAAAGAGTATTTAATTTTTGCTCATTGTTCTAATGAACAAGGCCATCAACAAATGTTAAGCAAGCTTGAAGTTAAACCCTTGCTACAATTAGATTTACGCTTAGGTGAAGGCACTGGCGCAGCATTGAGCTTACCTTTGCTACAAGCCGCTCTTGGCTTTTATAACCACATGGCAAGCTTTGCAGATGCCGGTGTTGAGCAGGTTGTATAATATGAGTGACAGTTCACTTTTAGATACCCCAAATAATAAATTACAAACCAAGGTCACGCAGTGGCAGTTAGTATTATTGGCGATTAGCTTTTTAACCCGCATTCCGGTTGCTTTGCGTTTTAATGTTACTAATACTCACCTTAATCAAGCCAGTCGCTATTTTGCATTAGTAGGTTTGTTACTTGGTGGGTTGTTGGCACTTAGTTACTGTGTTTTTCAGCTGTTGTTACCGCCGTCTTTAAGTGTGTTATTAATGATGGCTTTTGGCTTGCTATTAACTGGCGCGTTTCATGAAGATGGCTGGGCTGATGTGTGGGATGGCTTTGGCGGCGGTTGGCAGGTAGAGCAAAAATTAACTATCATGAAAGATAGCCGTTTGGGTACTTATGGAGCTGCGGCATTATTTATAATATTACTGATTAAGTTTCAGAGTCTAGTATTACTTAGTACTTCGCTCACAGCCATTATAACTGCGATATTGCTGGGTCAGTGTTTAAGTCGGGTAATAGCAACCAGTTTAATTGTGAGCATGGATTACGTGAGTGAGGATGCCACCTCAAAAGTTAAGCCTATAGCTATGTATTTGTCGTTTAACAGTTTAGCTATTTTAACGCTCACTGCAGTAATTTTATTACTGAGTTTAATTTTCTTACATATTATTGTATGGCAAACAGCGGTGATTATTATTGCCGTGTTGCTCATTTTACGCAGTGTATTAGTACACTGGTTTAAGCACCAGCTAGGTGGTTATACTGGAGATTGTTTAGGCGCGGCGCAGCAGTTATCTGAGGTGGTTATTTATTTAACCTTAGTGGGCTTATTATGAGCAACAATCATGTACTAGTTTTAGGTGGAGCCCGCAGTGGTAAAAGTCGTTTTGCAGAACAGTTGGCAATGAAGAGTCATAAATCAGTGATTTATCTGGCCACTGCACAGCCTAATGACGATGAAATGCAAGCACGTATAACACGCCATCAAAAAGACCGCCCAGCAAACTGGCAATTAGTTGAAGAGCCCATAGCGCTTGCCAAACTACTTAAAGCCCATAGTAAAGCTGATAACTGCATATTGGTAGATTGTTTAACGCTATGGCTTACAAACTGTTTATGCCATAGTGACAAGCATTGCTGGCAAACGCAAAAAGCTGAGTTATTAGCTCAACTTAAGAGCTTACCTGGGCAAGTTATTTTTGTAAGTAACGAAGTGGGGCACGGTATAGTTCCGCTTGGCGAATTAAGTCGTACATTTGTAGACGAATCTGGCTGGTTACATCAAGCATTAGCTGCGCAGGTTTCCCAAGTTGAGTTTATTATGGCGGGTTTAGCGCTTACATTAAAAAATAAACAATAAACCCTTCCCTTAGAAATACACTGCTTAGTTATATATTGTACGACCTACAGAGTAGGCTTTGTAGGTTGTGTTTAACGCACTACTGCTTCAAATATCTTTAACTTTAACCGCAGGATTTCCAACCACCACGGTGTTGGCTGCCACATTTTTTGTTACTATCGAGCCCGCTCCAATAACGGCGTTATCGCCAATAGTTATTCCAGCTAAAATGATTACGCCTGCACCAACCCATACATTATTACCTATACTAATTGGCTGGCTAAAGTTTTCTTTACTTAATCTTTGCTGCGGATCTAGCGCGTGAGATACAGCTAGCAATTGTACATTAGGGCCTATTAAACAGTCGTTACCAATACTAATGGCCGACTCAGGTAGCGGAGAATCTAAAATGGTGCAGTTAATATTTATAAAGGTACGATCACCAATAATAAGTGTACTACCATAATCGCAGTGAAACCCTGCTTCAATGATCACTCCTTCACCACACACTGCAAACAAACTCTTAATGCGTTTTAAGTTGCCCTTACTGGGGCTTTTATTAAATAAACGGCAGATATCGCCGGCGAGCTTACGCTGAGTTAAATATTCTTTACTGATACTATTAAATAATTGCATATACTTTACTTTATTCGGCTATTACCCCTAGCTTACCGTATTTTAAGTTTTATTATAATTTGATTAAATTGCTTTATTTTTGCTCGTTCACTTGCCATTTAACTAGTTTCGTTTAAAATTGCGCATCTTTCGAAACGAAACTTAATTGCATATCACTTATGACCAAACGAAACACCCAGCAACGACGTCACAATATATTGGCTCAGGTTAATGAGCTTGGTGAAGTGGTCGTGGAAAAATTAGCTGAGCAGTTTCAAACCTCAGAAGTGACCATTCGAAAAGATTTAACTGCGCTTGAAAAAAGTGGCCTGTTACTGCGCCGTTATGGTGGAGCTATTGCATTACCAAAAGAGATAGTAAGCGATGAGATTGATTCTAAGCGTAAAGTGGCTATAGCCAAGGCTGCAGCCGAACTGATCAAAGATCATAACCGCATTATTATTGATAGCGGGCGCACTACAGCAGCAATGATCCCAGAGCTTGCAAGTAAACAAGGCCTAGTTGTAATGACGAATGCTATTAAAGTTGCTAATCGCTTGCTAGCGCTCGAAAACGAGCCAACATTATTGATGACCGGTGGGACATGGGATCCGCATTCAGAATCGTTTCAGGGGCAAGTTGCAGAAAGCGTACTATGCTCTTACGACTTTGATCAGCTATTTATTGGTGCCGATGGCATAGACGTAAAGCGCGGTACTACTACCTTTAACGAACTAGTTGGCTTAAGCCAAGTAATGGCAAAAGCAGCACGTGAAGTTATAGTGATGGTTGAATCAGATAAAATTGGCCGAAAAATCCCAAATTTAGAATTACCGTGGCAAATAGTAACCACCTTAATAACCGACAATGGCTTAGCAGACGATAAACGCAAAGCAATTGAGGCATGTGGTGTAAAACTAATTTGTGCAGAGATTATGGAATAGCCCGTTAACTTGAATTCAGGTTATAAGCGGGCAAATATTTAAAAAATTAATGGAGACACTATGTGTGGAATAGTTGGGGCAGTTGCAGAACGTCCAGTAAATAAAATTTTAGTTGAAGGCCTTAAACGCCTTGAGTACCGTGGTTACGATTCAGCAGGCGTAGCACTGCTTGATGGCAACACCCTTAAAACTGTAAAAGCAGTTGGTAAAGTAGTAAACCTAGAATCGGCACTTGAGCAATCAGGTGTTAGCGGCCATACAGGTATTGCACACACTCGCTGGGCTACTCACGGTAGTGTAACTGAAGCCAATGCACATCCACATGTTTCAAGCGGCCAGCTAGCACTAGTACACAATGGTATTATTGAAAATCACGTAAGCTTGCGCGCCGCACTTAAAGGCGACGGTTACGAATTTTTATCAGACACCGACACTGAAGTAATGGTGCATTTAATTCATCAGCTTCGTCAGCAACACAAAACCTTACTCGCATCAGTACAAGCTGCCGTTAAGCAATTTGAAGGTGCATTTGGTACAGTTGTATTTGATAAAGACAACAGCAACGAAATTATTGTAGCGCGCTCAGGCAGCCCACTTGTTATAGGTTTAGGCCTAGGCGAAAACTTTATTGCCTCTGATCAATTGGCACTACTACCGGTTACTCGCAGCTTTATATTTTTAGAAGAAGGCGACGTAGCACGTATTACACGTGACACAGTAGAAATTTTTGATGCCGATGGCAACGCTGTAGAGCGTGAAGTGGTTGAATCAAACATCACTCAAGATGCATCAGGCAAAGGCGATTACCGCCATTACATGCTAAAAGAAATTTACGAGCAGCCACTTGCTGTACGTAATACCCTTGAAGGGCGTTTAAACAACGACCGCGTAGCAATTGACGCTTTTGGCGACAGTGCACAACAAATATTTAAAGATGTAAAACACGTACAAATTATTGCCTGTGGTACGTCTTACCATTCGGGTATGGTTGCACGTTACTGGCTTGAGCAATTTGCAGGCGTAAGCTGTAATGTAGAAATTGCCTCAGAATTTCGCTACCGCCAGTCGTTTGTACACGAAAAAAGCCTACTAGTAACTATTTCACAATCAGGCGAAACAGCCGATACACTTGCTGCACTGCGTTTAGCAAAGCAACAAGGTTACATGGCGTCAATGACCATTTGTAACGTACCTGGCTCATCACTTGTACGCGAATCAGACCTTGCCTTTATGACCAAAGCCGGCGCCGAAATTGGCGTAGCATCTACTAAAGCGTTTACTACGCAATTAGTTGGTTTGTTAATGCTTACTGCGTCTATAGCGCAAGAAAAAGGCCTTGATCAAAGCGCAATTGTTAATGCAATTAAAGTACTACCTGCAAAATTAGAAGAAACTTTACAGCTTGCAGATAGCATTGCCGAGTTAGCAGAAGAGTTTGCCGACAAGCACCATTCACTATTTTTAGGTCGTGGTTCGCAATACCCAATTGCAATGGAAGGCGCGCTTAAGCTTAAAGAAATTTCGTACATTCACGCTGAAGCATATGCAGCCGGTGAGCTTAAACATGGCCCATTAGCATTGATTGACGCAGACATGCCAATTATTGTTGTAGCACCTAATAACGAACTGCTAGAAAAACTTAAATCAAACGTAGAAGAAGTACGTGCTCGTGGTGGTATTATTTACGTATTCGCAGATAAAGATTCTCACTTTGAATCAGACAACACCATGCGTGTTATCAACGTAAATCACACTGACGATATTATTGCGCCAATTGTTTACACCTTACCATTACAGCTACTGTCGTACTACGTAGCGGTAATTAAAGGCACAGACGTTGACCAACCACGTAACTTAGCTAAATCTGTTACTGTTGAATAAAATCAATAGGTTATAGTTTTTAATATTGAAAAAGCGCTTAATGCGCTTTTTTATTGAACTTAATTCATGGTTTTGTCGCATTGATTTTAGCGAGCACTTTCAGGTATGCGTGGAAGCGAGCTTTAGCTGCGAATATATAGCAATAAAATTACCGTAACAAGTGTAAGTGAGTATAAAATCTCATGGATATAAGCTCTACCTCAAGCCGTTGAAATAGCAGTTTAAAAAACAGTCAAGAATCTCTTAAAAAAATAAGTGTTTAAGCGCTGGCTATGCAGTAACATAAACCTAATTATCATAAGTTTATGTTAGCCCAGTGATTTGCTAGCTATTATTAAAGAGACTCTCCATGCTAACAGGTAAAATTCGTAATCAAGTCGATCAAGTTTGGGAAATGTTTTGGACTGGCGGTGTCGCCAACCCCATTTCTGTTATTGAGCAAATATCCTACCTGCTGTTTATTCGCCGTTTAGACGAATTACAACGTACCGCAGAGCGCCGCAGCCAAGCAACAGGCTTGCCAGTTAATAACCCAACGTTTGCAGCCGATGAGCAAACATTGCGTTGGAATAACTTTAAAGATAAAGATCCCGATATCATGATGGATATCGTGCAAAACCAAGTATTCCCCAAAATTAAAGCCTTACAAAACGAAGGCAGCTTTGCCGAGCACATGAAAGACGCTATTTTCATGATCCCGTCGGCCAAATTACTCGACCAAGTGGTGCAACTGTTAAGTGCCATTAACATGGACGACAAAGACACCAAAGGCGACTTATACGAATACCTGTTAAGCAAGCTGCAACAATCAGGTGTTAACGGGCAGTTTAGAACCCCACGTAACATTATCGAAATGATGGTTGAGCTAATGCAGCCTAAAGTGGGCGACACCATTTGTGACCCGTCATCAGGCACCTGTGGCTTTTTAATGGCCGCAGTAGAATATGTAGAAGAACATCATTCAAAAGACATTAACAAACCAGACAACCGAAAACACTTTAATAACGACATGTTCACTGGTTTTGATTTCGACAAACACATGTTACGTATTGGCGCGATGAACATGCTATTGCACGGTATTGAAAACCCCAGCGTACACTACCGCGATAGCTTGCAAGACCAAGGTGATGGCAATATTTCAGAGGCTTACAGCCTAATATTAGCCAACCCGCCGTTTAAAGGCGCGGTCGACTTTGACATAGTTGCGCCAGACTTACTGCGCGCCTTAGGTAAAAACCCGATAGTTAAAAAGGCCGCCCCTAAGTATAAAACCGAAATAGACGAAGACGGCAATGAGATACAAGTTGAAGTTAAAACCAAAGGACCTACTGAAAAATCAGAGCTACTATTTTTAGCGCTTATTTTACGTATGCTAAAAGTGGGTGGTCGAGCAGCGGTTATTGTGCCCGATGGCGTATTGTTTGGCTCAACCAAAGCGCATAAGTCGATACGTGAAAAAATCATTAACGAGCAAAAGTTAGAGGCGGTTATTTCACTGCCCTCTGGTGTATTTAAACCGTATGCAGGGGTAAGTACAGCCATTCTTATTTTTACCAAAACCAACAGTGGCGGCACCGATAATGTGTGGTTTTACGACATGAAAGCGGATGGTTTATCACTCGATGACAAGCGTACTCAACTCTTTAAAGAGGGTGCAACACCCACCCACGAACAAAGCAATATTGCCGATATTATCAGCCGCTTTAAAACACTCACCAACTTAGATAACACCCCAAATACTGACAGCCCAGAATATATTCGTAAAAAGAGTGAGCAAAGCTTTATGGTTTCATTAGCTGACTTAAAAGCGGATGAAGTGTGGGAAAAACTGGTTGACCTGCGTGCTAAGGATGAGCAAGCAGCAAAAGAAGCCGCAGCTAAAGCCGTAAAAGCAGGTAAAAAACCAAAATAGTATAAAGAAACAAACTACTCAAGCATTGTGGGTGATGACGGTGAAGAGTATGTGCTCACTCAAGAAAGTGCCTATGACCTAAGTATAAGCCGCTATAAAGAAGTGATGTACGACGAAGTGCATTACGACGCACCAAAAGATATTTTAAAACGCATTAAAACCTTGCAAACAAAAATGGCGAAAGGTGTGGTTGAGCTGGAGAAATTACTTTGAGTTGGCCGGTAATTAAAATGAAAGAGCTTTGTTTATTTCAGAAAAAATCAAAGCGTAAGGCAGGAGATGGTATTAAGCATGGCAAATATCCGTTTTACACGTCTAGCCAGAGAGTGTCTAAATGGGTCAACGAACCTGATTATGACTTATCTCCAAGTTTAATATTTGGAACTGGTGGTCTTCCAAGTGTACACATAACTTCGTCTAAGTTTAGTATGTCTGGGGATTGTATTGCAATAACCCCTGTAGATGCAGAAAAAGTAGACGCCAAGTATATTTATTTCTATTTATCTGGAAATATATACCTTCTTGAAGAGGGATTTAAAGGAGCGGGCTTAAAACATATTTCAAAAGCATATTTAGAAAACATATTAATCCCACTTCCACCGCTCGAAACCCAAAAGAAAATCGCGGCGGTATTAGAAAAAGCCGACCAACTGCGTAAAGACTGTAAGCTTTTGGAGCAAGAACTAAACAGTCTCGCCGAATCCGTGTTTATTGACATGTTTGGTGACCCCGTGACAAATCCGAAGGGCTGGGATGTAAAAAATTTAATAGATTTATTACTTTCGAAGCCACAGATTGGCACTACGACTCCAAGTCATGAAGATGGTACTCAAAAAGTTGTTCGAGTTGGTGAATTGGGCAAGCATGAAGTTAATTACAAAAAATGTGGTGCGATTACCTTAGAGGGAGCCGCTTTAGAACGATATAAATTATTCGAAGGTGATTATTTATTAGCTCGAGCTATTGGTAGCCGAAATCATTTGGGCAAGGCATCTTTGTTTGTTGAACAAAACGGTGTCTATGTGTACGACTCCCATGTGATGAGGCTTCGTTTTAATAGTAAATTGATGCCGAGCAAATTCTTTTACGAATTAATGAAAACCAATGGCGGTAGATCGTTGTTTCTTAATAGCTCAGCCCAAACCGCAGTTCAATTTAATATCAACGCTAAACAAATTTCACAGATTGAGCTTCCAGTGCCCCCGATAGAGTTGCAAAATGATTATTTAGAAAAATTAGATAAAATAAAATATCTATTTAGCCTAAATAATGCCAACACAAGTGAGCAGAATTCTAACTTTGAATCTCTCATGCAAAAAGCCTTTAAAGGCGAACTCAATTTATAAAGCGGTGAATAGCGCTAAAACAACAAGATAAATGATGTCAAAGGAAGGCCAATGTCAAAGACGGTTAATCAATCAGCGGAGTCTAATGCAGCTCAAAGTAATTTTGATTTTTTTGAAGTTGCGTTGAGTACGCACAATGCAGCCAATCAAAATACAGCAAGTGATGTGTTTTCAACCCGTTGTGCTGAAATTCAAACGCGTGCGAAAAATGCTGAAAGCAACATTAAAACCGACCCACGTATTGCAGGGTTTTATGCCCGTAATGCTTTGGAGTTAATGGTTGAAACTGTATTTGACATAGATAACTGGCTCACCCGCCCACGCCACGATGCCACCTTAATGTCGCTGATTCATGACAAAGACTTTAAAGAAAACCTTACCAGTAATTTGTTCCCTAAACTGAAACTCATTATTCAAGTTGGTAACGAAGCCGTACACAGTAAAACAACGCTACCGCAACGTGATGCCTTGCAAGCCGTTAAAGAGCTGCACCATGTGTTGTATTGGTTTATTCGTACTTATACGCCAAACCTTGAGCGCGATAAATTTGTGGTTCAACCGTTTGATGAAGCGATAATCCCGCAAAAAGTAGCCATTGATTCTACCTTAGTCACCAAAGCCGTTAGTAGCATTAAGCGGGTTAAAGAGTTAGAACAACAGCTTGCCGAGAACGATAAAGTTAAGCGGGAAGAACACTTCGCAACGCTTAAAGAAAACGAACAACTTAAAGCCGCTAATCAAGCATTGTTAGCGCAAATTGAACAAGCCAAGCAAGCCGCCAATGAACAGGCTGACCCGCATGACTATAATGAAGTAGAAACCCGTGATTATTTAATTGATGGTCTTTTACATGAAGCTGGTTGGCAGCTTAAAAACAAGCGTGATAGAGAATACCCAGTAAGCGGTATGCCCATTTCAACCGCTAACCCAAAGAGTAATGGCTTTGTTGATTACGTATTATGGGGCGATGACGGTACGGCGCTCGCTGTAGTTGAGGCGAAAAGAACCACCTTAAACCCTGAAAACGGCCAACAACAAGCCAAACTTTATGCCGATTGTTTGGAAAAAGAGTGCGGCGTTCGCCCTGTTATTTTTTATTCCAACGGTTATGAAACTCGCCTGTGGGATGACTTTCAATCGAGCGAGCAAGCCGTACACGGCGGTTATAGCCCAAGGCCTGTGCAAGGGTTTTATACCAAAGCAGAACTTGAGTTATTAATAAAACGCAGACACGACAGAGCTACTTTTTTTAGTGCTAGTGAAGGCGTAGGGCAAAAAAAGAGCTTTACGGCTGAGATCAGTAACGACATTACCAACCGGTATTATCAAAAGGCCGCCATTACCCATATTTTAGATGACTTTGAAAATGAGCATCAACGCAAGGCGTTATTGGTTATGGCAACCGGTACAGGTAAAACCCGTACCGTGATCAGCTTAGTTGATCTATTATTAAAACATGATTGGATTAAAAACGTATTATTTTTGGCCGATCGCAACGCGCTATTAACGCAAGCCAAAAAAAACTTTGTTAAGTTACTGCCGCGTATTAGTTGCTCTGTTTTAGATTCAAGCCAAAGCAAAGACAGCATTGACAGCAGGCTGTATTTTTCTACCTACCCGACCATGAAAAACCTACTGGATAGAGCTGCAGATGAACGCCCTTTTGGAGTTGGCCATTTTGACCTTATTATTGTAGATGAAGCGCATCGCTCGGTTTATTCTAAATATCGCCAAATATTTGAGTATTTTGATGGCTACCTTGTCGGGCTTACCGCCACGCCAAAAGACGAAGTAGAAAAAGATACTTACGGCATTTTTGATTTACAAAAAAACATGCCTACCTACGCCTATGAAGACGAAAGTGCATATGCTGAAAAATACCTTGTTCCACCCACAAAAATATCGGTAGCAACAAAATTTATTAGAGAAGGAATTAAGTACAAAGAACTTTCGGACGAAGAGCAAAAAGAATGGGAAAACAAAGCCGAACTTGAAGACAGAGACGAAGTACTACCGTCAGAAGTAAATAAGTTTTTATTTAACGAAGACACCGCCGAAAAAATGTTTGCTCAGTTAATGAGTAAAGATAAAGATGGCGGTATTCATGTTGAAGGTGGTGATGTAATAGGTAAAACGATCATTTTTGCGGCCAATAACGACCACGCACTATTTTTAGAAAAAATGTTTAACCGGAGTTATCAAAAATGGGCAGGAAAACTAGCCCGTGTTATTACCTTTAAAGAAACCTATGCGCAAAGTTTAATTGACGAGTTTAGTGGTGATGAAAACGAGCGCAAAGACTTTGACCCTAAAAACCCAACGTGCCGTATTGCGATTTCGGTAGATATGCTAGACACCGGTATTGATGTGCCGGAAGTGGTTAATCTTGTATTTTTTAAAGTGATACGCTCTAAAGTTAAATTTACCCAAATGATTGGCCGTGGCACACGTTTGTGTGAAAACTTATTTGGACCTGGGGATAATAAAAAGACCTTTAAGGTTTTTGATTATTGCCAAAACTTTGAGTACTTTGATGCAAATCCTAAAGGGGTTGCGGTAGGAGGCTCAACGCCTGTTAGTCAGCAAGTTTTTGAAAAACGCGTGAAGTTAAGCACGCTGTTAAATCATTGCTTACAAGATGAAAAATTTCAGGCTGAGCAGTCTGAATATTGTGAACGCCTGAGTGACTTAAATAATTATCAATTGGATATGCTGCACCATTTGGTTAGCGGTATGAACTTAGACAACTTTATTGTTAGGCCGAAGCGTCAATCAGTCGAGCCGTTTTTAGAGCGTGACCACTGGAACAATATCGACGACAGTAAGTTTACTGAAATAGAAAGTCATGTTTCTGATTTGCCCACAGACGCTGAGCCCTTTAATAGCGATGAGCAACTTAATAACTTATCTAATCGTTTTGACAATATTATTTTGACCATGCAATTGGCGTTACTTGAAAAAGGTAGGATACCCGATCAAAACCGTATTCGCGTGATGGAGTTTGCCCAAATGCTAGAAGGAAAGGCTAGTAATATTCCGGCGATACAGGCACACCTTGAGCTTATTCAAGACATTCAAACCATAGAGTTTTGGCAAGATATAAATTTAGTGATTTTAGAAGAGGTAAGAAGACGTTTACGCAACTTAATGTTTGCCCTCGACAAAGACAAAAAAGAAGTGGTTTACACCAATTTTGAAGACGAAGTGCAAGGCGTACACGATGTAACCGCCGTTTATGCAAGCCCAACGGTTGATTTAGCGCAGTATCGTAAAAAAGTTGAGCTTTATATTCAAGATCATCAAGACCAATTGACCATTCAAAAACTTAAGCGTAATAAAGCGATTACCCAAGCTGATTTAGACGTACTAGACGGCCTTCTGCTTGACGCCAGTGGAATGGCAGACGTTGACATATATCGTGAAAAAATTCTCAATGAAAAGCCTCTTGGGGCGTTTATACGTGAATTAGTAGGTCTTGACCTGAATGCAGCAAAAGAAGCCTTTAGCGAATTTTTAGATGAAGGTGTTTACAACATTGAACAAATTCAATTTGTTAACCAAGTTATTAATTATTTAGTAGATAACGGCGTACTAGATATGGCACAAATATTTGAACCACCCTTTACTGATCAACACGGCGAAAGCGCATACGGATTTTTTGATGAAGATAAGGTAGTCGAACTGTTTGGTGTTATTCGCAAAGTAAACGCTAATGCGGTGGTTGAAGAAAATAAGAGTGCGTAATTTGATTATTTATTTGAACATAACGGATAAAAAATGACTGAATTAATATCGGATGAAAAAGCGCCGAATGGTGAGTTTCTTTTTTTTACCTCTGAAGATGGTAAAGCAAGGGTTGAGTGCCGTTTTGAATCAGATACCTTGTGGTTAACACAAGCTTCAATTTCAGAGCTGTATCAAGTAACACCTCAGGCTATTACTCAGCATATTAAAGCAATTTTTGATGAAGGTGAACTTGAACAAAATTTAACTTGTAAGCATTACTTACAAGTTCAAATGGAAGGCGGCCGATCTGTAGAGCGCAACAAGCTGCACTATAACCTTGCTATGATTATTGCCATTGGCTACCGAGTTAGGTCAAATAGAGGTAACCAATTTAGACGCTGGGCCACGCAAACCTTGCAAGAGTATCTTATTAAAGGGTTTGCAATGGACGATGAAAGGTTAAAGAACCCAGCCGTTGATAACTCCTTAGTGCCAGACTATTTTGATGAAATGCTCGAACGCATTCGTGATATTCGCACCAGTGAACGTAGAGTGTATTTACGGGTGCGTGAGATATTTGCGATGGCCGCAGATTACGAGCCCAGCAATAAAGAAACAACACATTTTTTTCAAAGTATTCAAAACAAATTACACTATGCCACAACAGGTATGACCGCAGCTGAGCTTATTGTTACACGCGTAGATGCCGATAAACCTAATGCAGGATTAACCGTTTTTAAAGGTGATGAAGTACGTAAAGGCGATGTGACCATAGCTAAAAATTATTTGACCCAAGAAGAAGTGAGCGAGTTAAATAGAATTGTTACTATGTGGCTTGATTTTGCTGAAGATCAAGCACTACGTCGTAAGCAGGTATTTTTAAATGATTGGGATGAAAAACTCGATAGCTTTCTTGAATTTAATGATCGAGATGTATTGCAAGGCAAAGGGCATATTTCGAAACAACAGGCAGATATTAAAGCTAGACAGGCTTATGAAAACTATGAAGTAAAGCGCCGTGCTTTAAAAGAAGATCAAGGGCTACAAGACAGTATCGCCGCTTTGCGCGCCATAACGAAAAAGCAATAGTGAGAGCAAATGGGGTCGCGTCTTTTTTTGCCTTTAATCTAAGAGGGGATCAATCACTGCAATTTTGCTTATTTTAATCTAGGAAAGGATTACCCTAAACACAATTATAAAAGCGCGGGATAAACCCGCGTCTATAAATATCACAAAATCTGCTCGTAACTTGGCTCGAATCGCGCAGCGGTTACCTAAAAGACATTTAAATCACTAACCCCTACTTAATAAGCGTTAAATACGCTAAAATTGCAGGCTAATTTTTAGCAATGAGCCCACACCTTTATGACCTCAGCCACAAGCCCTAGCACTTTTAACGAACTTGGTCTTATTCCAGAGCTATTAGCTCGTTTAACCGATTTGGAATATACCCAGCCTACGCCAATTCAAGCTAAGGCTATTCCTAGTGTGCTTGCGGGCAGTGATTTAATTGCTGGGGCAAATACTGGCTCAGGTAAAACAGCAACGTTTGCGCTGCCAATGCTACAAAAAATGTTCCTTGAGCAAGGTAGTAAAAGCGCAGCCAGCAAAGGTAACTTTGTTACAGGGCTTATTTTAGTACCTACTCGTGAGCTTGCTACGCAAGTAGCCGATAGCGTTAAATCGTATTCTGCTAACTTTAATGGTGCAATTAAAACGGTTGCTGTGTTTGGTGGTGTATCGGTTAATACACAAATGCAGGCTCTTCGTGGTGGCGCTGATATTATAGTGGCAACACCAGGACGCTTACTCGATTTAATCTCAAGCAATGCTATTAAGCTCGATAAACTAAATACACTCGTGCTTGATGAAGCCGACCGTATGCTAAGCCTTGGCTTTACCGAAGAGCTTGCTGAGTTATTAGCGTTAATGCCTGCTAAAAAACAAACTATGTTATTTTCAGCAACTTTCCCAGAGCAAGTTAAGCTATTAACACAAGATTTATTAAACGACCCTGTTGAAATACAAGTTCAAAGCAAAGACGAAAGCACTTTAGTACAGCGTGTATTTAGCGTTAATAAAGGCGAGAAAACCACTGTTTTAGCGCATTTAATTAAAACCCATAAATGGCGCCAAGCACTGATTTTTGTTAATGCTAAAAAAGATTGTGAACACTTAGCGCAAAAGCTTGAAAAGCGCGGTGTTAATGCACAAGTTTTTCATGGCGATAAAGGCCAAAGTGAACGTACCCGCGTAATAGAAAAGTTTAAAGCAGGCGAAATTGAAGTGCTAATAGCAACTGATATTGCAGCACGTGGTTTAGATATTGAAAAGCTGCCAGTGGTAATAAACTTTAACCTGCCACGCAGCCCTGCTGATTATATGCACCGTATTGGCCGCAGCGGCCGTGCAGGTGAAGTAGGTTTAGCGCTTTCATTAGTTGATTATGAAGATTTGCATCACTTTAAAATAATTGAGAAGAAAAACAAACTACGTCTTGAGCGCGAGCAAGTGGCAGGCTTTGCAGTGAACCAAGCGAATATTGATGCTGCACAGGCGCTTAAAAACGAAAAACCAATGGCAAAACCCGAAGGCACAGGCAAGAAAAAGAACAAAAAAGCAGATCTTGAAGACGATGTTTGGGCTGGTTGGCGAGGTAAATCTAAGTAACCAGAGTTTTAGTTAAGTAATTAGAGTAAACATTGATCTAAAAAGCCGACGTTACGTCGGCTTCTTTGTACTGCATCAGTGTTTTATTTATAAAATACGTCTACAGTACCTTTTACTTTTATAAGTAATGGTTGGCCACGACGATCTAGCGCTTTAGGTGCGGCAACTTTGATCCAGCTTTCACTGATGCAGTATTCTTCAACGTCAAAACGCTCTTTGCCGTTCAGAGTTACACCAATTTCATGTTCGAATACTTCTTCTACATAAAACTTGCTGCGTGGATTAATCGAAAGTTGGTCTGGTAACTCTGGTTTATTTGTATCAGTCATAATTGTGATCTGCATTGAATAGATAGTGCGCTATTGTAGGCAATACAGGTGTTATGCTCAAGCACGACAACAATAAATGCGAATAAAGTTAGCTATTAAACTTCACAGTTAAGCGCGGCGGTTTAAATTAATAACTAACAGTGCAGCTTGTCTGCAATTAATGAAACGTTAAACTAGCCAGTGAAAAGCTCATTTTGCGTTGGCGTAAGTCAATACTTTTTAAGGTCACGTTCACACGCTCACCAATAGTAAATTTTTGCTTGCTGTTGCTCCACTGTTGTTTGGCAGCATTAAATACAAATTCACCTTGGCTGAAGCTACTCACCGCTACTAAACCCTCAACGCCTGTGCAGTCGAGCTCAACAAAAAAGCCAGCGCTTGATACACCACTAATAGTGGCGGTAAATGTATCGCCAAGGTATTTTTCCATGTAGCTACATTTTAAGGCGCTTTCTACTTCACGGCCAATATCGTTGGCTTTGCGCGATTGCGCTGAGCAATGTAAGCTTAATGTTTCTATACTTTCAAGGTTATAAGGGTATGCCTTTTTAGCTAATTTGCTAACGTTAGACGTTTTATGAGCAAACACATTTAAGAAGCTTATCGCCCGCTGTAAACCATTTTTCTGCTTAGCCTGAATTTTGGCACGAATTGCACGATGGGTAACTAAATCTGCATAGCGGCGAATTGGCGAGGTAAAGTGAGCGTAAGCATCGTATGCTAGGCCAAAGTGACCTTGGTTATTAGCCGAGTATTCGGCTTGCGATTGTGAGCGCAGTAATAAAGTACGGATCACGCTGGCATCGCTGCGCTGACCAATGTTATTTAGTAATTTATTATAATCGGCTGGTGTTGGCTTATCACCGCCGCCAAGCTGCAGTCCTTTTTCGGCTAGGAGTGCCCGTAGCGTTTGTAGCTTTTTCTGTTGTGGCCCTGCATGTACTCTAAATAATCCGGGGATTTGGTGTTTATCTAAAAACTGTGCGGTACACACGTTAGCGCACAGCATAAATTCTTCAATCATACGGTGTGCGTCATTGCGCTCTATTGGATCAATGCTGGTAATTTTTTGATTTTTATTCAGATTAAGCTTGAGCTCTTGTGTATCAAAATCAATAGCGCCGCGAAGTTTGCGCGCTGCGCTTAAATCTAAATAAAGATAATGCAAATTTTTAATCAGTGGCGATACATCAGCATTCAACTCGGCTAATTGTTTAGCTGGGCTAGAATGGGGTTTAGCAATTACAGCATGTGCTTGTGTGTAGGTTAGCCTTGCATGTGAGTGGATCAGCCCCTCTGTAAAATTAGCTTGAGTCACTTGGCCATCTTGGTTAATAGTCATATCACACACTAATACTAAGCGATCTTCATTTGGGTTTAACGAACATAGGCCATTTGATAATGCTTCTGGCAGCATAGGAACAACTTGCCCCGGGCAATAAATAGAGGTGGTACGTTGCTGCGCTTCTATATCTAACACATCATTGGGTTTTACATAATGCGATACATCGGCAATAGCGACCAGTAAGCGCCAGTTTCCTTGCTCTGTTCTTTCGCAGTATACGGCGTCGTCAAAATCTTTTGCGTCTTCGCCATCAATAGTAACAAATGGAAACAAGCGGTAATCTACACGCGCTAATTTATCTTGCTCGGTTACTTTATTACCAAGTGAACTTGCTTGTACTAGTAAATCCTTGCTCCAGCTATCTGCAACACCATGGCGACGCAGCGCAAGCTTTGTTTCCATACCTGCAGAGTGAGGAAGACCAAGTACCTCGGTTATTTGCACTTGAGTTGCATGGCGAAAAGTAGGGTACTGGGTAATTTTAGTGTTTACATACTGGCCCACACTGGTGTTTGCTAATTGGCACTGCGCTACTTGCACTTTTTGTGGGCATTTTGTGTTATCGGCTACTAGCACGTAGTCTGTGCCTTGGCGCTTTAATATACCGGCTAAATGGGTGGTTTTATGCTCAATAATTTTTATTAATTTATTGTTTGAGCGTTTATGACTAGCGGCTTCTTGTAGTATTTGTACTATATCGCCTTCAAATACGTGAGCTAACTGGTTCTTAGCGATAAATAAATCTTTTTCGCTGGCGCTATAATTAACGAAACCAAAGCCATCTGCATGTAGGGTAATTACACCACTCACAAGTAAGGCTTGATCAATAACTTGGTAACCTTTGTGTTGGCTAAACATAAGTTGGCCATCGCGTTCCATGGCGCGTAAACGCCTTCTGAGGGCTTCTTTTTGCTCAGCATTTTTTAGCTCTAAGGCATGCGCGATTTGTTCACGGTTAAGGTTTTTTTTCATTTTGCCAAAAAGGCTTAAAATAAATTCACGACCCGGGATCGGGTTGTCATAAATTGGTGATGATAATGGTGCGGTTGGGTTCAAATTCATAAAACTCTCTTAAATTCGCCCAGCGCTTTTACTGTGTATCTACAAACTAGGAATATAAAAGACTTAAGATTGATAAAGATAAGGTGGAATAAAGCATAAGGCGAGACTGACTCGAACAGTGAGTCGAAAATAAATTAAGCTGCATAGTACATACTCAATTTTAAATGTTTAGTAATACCAATTACTTAATGTAAGTGGTAAAAAATTAGCTCACAGACAAATTAATTATATGTGAGCTGTTAATACACTAAAGCGTATTATTTAACAGTGTTTATATACAAACAATGTTTTCGGCTTGTGGGCCTTTTTGACCTTGAGTAACAGTAAACTGTACACGTTGGCCTTCAGCTAAAGTTTTGAAACCGTCGCCAGAGATTGCACTAAAGTGTGCAAACACGTCTGCGCCAGATTCTTGCTCGATAAAGCCAAAACCTTTTGCTTCGTTAAACCATTTTACTGAACCAGTAGTTGTATTAGACATAATATGTATTCTAAAAAATTAATATAAGTGTGCCTGAAAAGAGGCGATTGAGCCGGAAAAAATAGTTAACTTGAGGATAACGCGTAGGATTATTACTAAAACAACTCGGTACTAACAAATAAAACAGAACTTCTTTCAAACTAGTATTCTAAATGGGTTATTGCTAACCCATTAAATTGTTATGCAATTAGATGCAAACAATGTTTTCGGCTTGTGGGCCTTTTTGACCTTGAGTAACAGTAAACTGTACACGTTGGCCTTCAGCTAAAGTTTTGAAACCGTCGCCTGAAATTGCACTGAAATGTGCAAACACGTCTGCGCCAGATTCTTGCTCGATAAAGCCAAAACCTTTTGCTTCGTTAAAAAATTTTACTGTACCAGTTGTAGTATTAGACATAATAGTATCCTAAGAATTAATAAAAGTGTGCCTTAAAATAGGCAATTTAACAGGGAGAAAACAAGCATATAACTGAGGATAACGCGCAGGATTATTACTAATAACAACGTGGTACTTACAAATAAGCTGGGTTTTCAATCAACCCGATGCAGGCATGTTAGAGTAAGTTAAAACATGTAGCAAGCTTTATATAATTAAAAGTTATATAAAACGGCATGATTATTTTATATCCTTTTGTAAATTAAGGGTTTTATTTTTTAACTTTGTTTTGCATTTTTGATGTGTTTTGATTTTATAGTAGTTACATTCATAAATTTAGTCATTTAACTTTCATAAAAATTACCTTTATTAGTAACATCTATTTCCTATAGTGCAGCGGTTGATGTTTTTGAGCTCACAGTTTTTAAAAATAACCACTACATAATGGGAATTACGGATGAAAATTAAAAAAGTTGCTGCGGCAATAGCGCTAACATTTGCGTTTAACGCAGCTAGTTATGCCAATGTATTACCGCAAAGCCAAAAAGACAGCAGTTGGTATAATGCTGCGCAAACAAAATTAACAACAAAAACTACCCAAGCGCAGAGTGTTAAAGCCACCAAAGCTAAAAACGTAATTTTATTTGTTGGTGATGGTATGGGGGTATCAACGCTAACCGCCGCACGTATTTTACAAGGACAACGCAATAACCAATCGGGGGAGGAGGGTTACTTAAGCTTTGAGGCATTTCCGTATTCCGCACAAGTTAAAACCTATAACGTAGATGCACAAACTCCCGATTCTGCGGGCACTATGACTGCGATGATCTCGGGTGTAAAAACCGATGTTGGCGTAATAGGTGTTGACGAAAATATAGAGCGTGGGATGTGTTCAACAGTTGCGGGCAACGAGTTACTAACAGCAACAGAGCTGGCAGAAATTAAAGGCCTAGCAACTGGGGTTATTTCAACAGCGCGAATTACCCATGCAACGCCTGCAGCAACGTATGCTAAATCGGCCGATCGTAACTGGGAAGATATTTCAGACATGCCAGAGGATGCAATTGCAGCTGGCTGTGAAGATATTGCCTCGCAACTAATTAACTTTGAAAAAAACCTAGAGGCGCGTTTTGTTGGTACTGATATAGATGGCCTTGATGTTGTTATGGGCGGCGGACGTCGGCACTTTTTACCCAAAAACGTAGCAGCTAATTCAACAGACGCAGTAAGCGCAATAGAAGGGGATCGTACCGATAATCGTAATTTGATTAGTGAATGGCAAGCGCAATACCCTACTGCAACGTATGTTATGGACCAAACCGGCTTTGATAATATTGCCGATGACGCTACTAAAGTATTTGGCTTATTTAACGAATCCCACATGCAATACGAAGCAGACCGCGCAAACGATATTGCTGGCGAGCCTTCACTTACCGATATGACTACTAAAGCAATTGAAGTGCTGGGCAAAAACGACAAAGGCTTTTTCTTAACCGTTGAATCGGGTCGTATTGATCACGCGCACCATGCGGGCAATGCCTATAATGCACTTAACGACACAATAGAGTTGGCCAAAGCGGTACAAGCTGCGGTTGATAACACCAATCCAGAAGAAACCCTCATTTTAGTCACTGCCGATCACAGTCATGTATTTACTATTGCGGGCTATCCCAAACGCGGCAACCCTATTTTAGGTCAAGTTGTGGCCGTGGGCGAAACAGCCCCCAGCCTAGCTGCCGATAACAAGCCCTATACCACAGTTGGTTACGCCAATGGTTTAGGGTTTAGAAACTTAGGTGATGAAACAGATGCCGATGCAAGCTATGCAAGTGCTGCTGTGGCAGGGCGCGTTGAGTTACAAGGGATTGATACAACAACCCCTGGTTTTCATCAAGAAACAACAGTGCCATTGGCCTCGGAAACACACGCAGGTGAAGACATTTCATTGCATGCAACAGGCCCCGGTGCTCAGCTTGCACAAGGCGTAATTGAGCAAAATGTAGTGTTTCATATAATTAATCAAGCTCTTGAACTAACTCAGCAATAATGGCGGCTAACATGAAAAAATTAACGGTACTTTCTTTAGCAGTAACTCTTGCACTAACGGGTTGCTCAAGTGACAGCGATAAAAACCAAAATAGTATATTAACTGTCAATAACGTAATTGCTGTCGGGTCTGAGCAATGTGTTAACGGCGGAGTAACAACACAAACAGGCGAAGATACCAACGGTAATGGAATATTAGAAAGCAGTGAGGCTACATCAAGTAACTTAGTATGTAATGCACCAGCTACGTCGCTTAGCAGCGAGCAGTTAGCATCGCTTACTAGTAATGCTTGGTTTAGTGATGCACAAACCAAGTTAGCAACCACAAAAACAGCAAATGCGAGCATAGTGACTGAGTCAGGCAAGGCTAAAAATGTTATTTTATTTGTTGGCGATGGTATGGGAGTTTCGACAATAACTGCAGCGCGTATTTTAGCCGGGCAGTTAGAAGGTGAAATGGGTGAGGAGCATCAATTAAGCTTTGAAACTATGCCGTATTCAGGTTTTGTAAAAACCTATAACGTAGATGCACAAACGCCCGATTCGGCCGGCACTATGACCGCAATGGCCTCAGGGGTTAAAACCGATGTGGGTGTTATTGGTATTGATGAAGCGGTTGAGCGTGGTAATTGTGTGTCGGGCAAAGGACATGAGCTAGTTACCTCACTAGAGCTTGCTGAAATTGCGGGTAAAGCGACCGGTATTATTTCAACTGCCCGCATTACTCATGCAACACCTGCGGCTATGTACGCAAAATCGGCCGATCGTAACTGGGAAGATATTTCTGATATGCCCGCGAGCGAGTCAGCTAATTGTGAAGATATTGCATCGCAACTGGTTAACTTTGAGGCCAACCTAAAAGCGCGCTTTAATGGTGTTGATGTAGATGGCATTGATGTTGTTATGGGTGGCGGGCGTCGTCATTTTTTACCAAAAGATGCTGCGTTTAATTCAGCCGATGCAGTAAGTGCAGTTGAAGGGGATCGTACTGATAATCGTAATTTAATTAGTGAATGGAAAACGCAATATCCAAATGGTACTTACGTAATGGATCAAACCGGTTTTGATGCAATTAGCGATGATGCTACTAAAGTATTTGGGCTGTTTAACGAATCTCACATGCAGTACGAAGCAGACCGCGCAAATGATATTGCTGGCGAGCCTTCGCTTTCACAAATGACCGAAAAAGCCATAAATGTACTGGGCAAAAACGACAAAGGGTTTTTCTTAACCGTTGAGTCGGGTCGTATTGATCACGCGCACCATGCGGGTAATGCATATAACGCTTTAAACGACACCATTGAATTGGCAAAAGCAGTTAAAGTTGCGGTTGATAACACCAATCCAGAGGAAACGCTTATTGTTGTAACAGCCGATCACAGCCATGTATTTACCATTGCGGGTTACCCTAAACGCGGTAATCCTATTTTAGGTAAAGTGGTGGGCGTAGGCGAAACAACGCCAAGCCTAGCGGCCGATGATATGCCATATACAACGCTAGGTTATACCAATGGTGGTGGTTTTAGAAACCTCGGTAGCGAAACAGATGCTGACGTAGGTTATAACTTTGCACCAGTAACAGGGCGGGTTGATTTAACCAATGTTGATACTACTACCCCTGGTTTTCATCAAGAAGCGCTGGTACCAATGAGCTCAGAAACACACGCAGGTGAAGATGTTGGCGTATATGCTATAGGCCCTGGTGCGCACTTAGTGACAGGCACTAATGAGCAAAGCTTTTTATTTCATGTAATGGACTTTGCCGCAGATTTAGTTAAAACAGCAAACGACAAAGTGGCGCAGTAGTAAGTTTATAAATTGTGTGTGCAAAACAACTCGTACTCTGTGCGGGTTGTTTTTATATTATATTTTGTCATAAAACAGCCATTATTTTTAGCTATGTTAAAAGCATAAATTAGAGCCATTTAAAAAGAGTACCCAATGAAAAAAGCATTATTAATGATGACCGTATTATTCAGTAGCAGCGCTTTTTCCCAGCAATGCAATGTTAACCCAGCGCTATTAAAAGCAACTTACACTGTAAC
Organism: Pseudoalteromonas sp. MIP2626; assembly: GCF_013414205.1. NCBI lineage: Bacteria > Pseudomonadati > Pseudomonadota > Gammaproteobacteria > Alteromonadales > Pseudoalteromonadaceae > Pseudoalteromonas > Pseudoalteromonas sp. MIP2626. Next base: position 15,966 of record NZ_JAATTW010000032.1, on the reverse strand, counting down.
CAACAATAAAAATAACGAGCCAACAACTCAAGCGCTAACCCTGTGGCGAAACCAGCAACAAGTAGCGCATCAAAACGAAATAACGACCGAACTGTGGCAGCATTTAACTAATAAGCAAATACGGCCAATTCGTTACTTTAATGCTCAGCAGCGGGGTATTGAATACCAACCGTCAGAAGTACGTGGAGTACAAAACTGGAGTGCAAAAAACCAGCTGGTGGATGCGCATTTAATAGCAAAAATGACGTTAGTAAATACTCAGGGTACAGGTTGTGATGAAGTAAAAAACTATGTGTTAAACGAAGCTGAAACTGAGTATAAGCTGGCTTTATTTACACAGTCAAAGTTGGTTAAAACATTTAGTGTCAGCAGTAAAAAAAGCCAAGTAAGCACCTTACTCAGCCTTAATAATGTAAGTAGTAACGAGCAAGCGATAGTTGCTCAGTTTGCTAAATGGGATAACTTTCAAACTACTGACTATGCCGATATAGGCGACAACGAAAACGATCCCTTTTTAGCTAAAATGATTAACCTTGGTTTTATTGAGCATAGCGCCACTGGCTTTTATAACCAGCAGGGGCAGGCTATCCAAGGTGAGCATTATCATTAGATTTTTTGGGCTTGGCAGCGTCCTCTGTTAAGCCCGCAATATAGTCGTTGTCGTCGCAGGTATTTAAATCTTCTTGTGCTTGTTTGTCTTGTTGTAGTACTTGTTTTAAATCTTCCATACGCTGGCGTACAGCTACACCGTAGCTAATATCGTCGCCCCATAATTTTGCTAACTGTAATACACTGGCGCGGTCGTGATCTCTAAATAGCTTACCAGCTCGCTCGGCATCGGGTTTATTGTTACCTAATAACTCGAGCGCTTTAACTGCAAGGCTGATGGCAGAATCAACAGTTTCACGATTAAAGGCATCTACTTTTAAACTAAGTAATTGATAAGCGTGACGACGGTCGATAGCACGTGCAACAATTTTTAACTGCGGGTAGTTTTTTTGCGCAAGCTTAATAATTTCTAATGTTTTATCGGGGTTATCTATAGCCACTACCAGCATTTGTGCTGTTTTTGCGCCTGCGGCTTCAAGTAACTCCTGACGCCCAGCATCACCATAAAATACCGTTTTACCAAAGCGGCGTAATAATTCAATTTGCGTAGGGCTATGATCAAGTACTGTTATTTCGTAACCCTGGGCATGCAGTAAACGCCCCATTACTTGGCCAAAGCGACCGTAGCCCGCAATAATGACATGTTTAGCGCTGCTAATATGCTCGGGTTTATCAAATTCAGGCTTTACGCTGCTATCGCGTTTTTGCAGTTGCTCGTAAAACATTAATAATAAAGGGGCTATTAACATAGAAATAGCCACCACTAAGGTTGTTAATGCGGTTTGTTCGGGCGTTAAAATGCTTAGCGTACTAGTTACACTTAATAATACAAAAGCAAATTCGCCTCCTTGTGCCAAAGCCAGTGTAAATAATAGTTGCTGCTTTTTATTTATTTTAAAGGTAAAAGCCAGCGCAAATAAAATACAGGCTTTAATTACTATCAATAAAACAACTAAGCTAATCACAGTGCTAAACTGATTAAAAAACAGTTCAAAGTTAATCGACGCGCCCACAGTAATAAAAAACAGCCCTAATAGCAGACCTTTAAAAGGCTCTATGTCGGCCTCTAACTCATGCCTAAATTCACTTTCGGCAAGTACTACGCCAGCTAAAAAGGTACCCAGCGCAGGTGATAAGCCAATACTTTGCATAACTAATGCAATGGCAACCACTAAAAAAAGCGCAAAAATGGTAAATATTTCACGTATATGTGTTTGCGCTATATATCTAAAAATGGGGGCCGATATATATTTACCGCAAGCAATAATGGCGGCAATAACAGCAATCGATGCACCTACTTGTTGCCAAACCGGCCAGTTGGCAATAATTGAATCACTAACCTCGGCGTTGCCACTCAGTGGTGCAAATGCGAGTAAGGGTAATAACGCTAAAATAGGAATAATAGCGATATCTTGAAATAGCAGTACAGAAAAAGCATTTTGCCCAGCTTCTTGTTTTAGCCAGCCTTTTTCTTCTAGGCTTTGCAGTACAATAGCGGTAGAGGAAAGCGCCAGCATTAAACCAATGGCCAATGCGGTTTGCCAATGCATGGCAAACAGCCAATAACAAGATGCAAAAATAACGGCTGCGGTTAACACTACTTGTAAACCACCTAACCCTAAAATTGAGTGGCGTAATGTCCATAAACGTGAAGGTTGCAGCTCTAAACCAACTAAAAATAGCATCATTACTACGCCAAATTCGGCAAAGTGCATTACATCGGTTTGATCGCCAACCATAGCTAAGGCATAAGGGCCAATAAGTATGCCTGCGATTAAATAACCCAGCACCGATCCGAGCCCTACTCGTTTGGCAATAGGCACAGCTACAATTGCTGCCGCTAAGTAAATTAAAGCTATTTCTAACACGTGTTTTTCCTAGGTGAGTTTTTAAACCCAAGTGGTTTGCGTATAAATAGAATGACTGACACGCTTATAAAATACAATAATTTAAGTGGCTAGAAATGCTGTTTTTTTTAAATTTTACAGCCTTCAAAGTATTATTAATGCTGACATACCCTAGCTCTGCTTTAATCATAATGAGATTTTTTTTCAGGATTAACGCGAATGTTACTTATATCAATCGTTAAGCAGCAAAAAAAGGATGCGTAATGCATCCTTTATAACTTTCAACTTTTAGCTAGCACTTTTATTAAAAGCGGTAAGTAATATTACCGTATAAAAAGCGCCCATCTAAACTGTAGGGTGTGTAAGGCGTGTACGGAAATATTTGGCCAAAGTTAGAGTGGCCAATATTATCTACCGTTGCTTGAGGGTACTGATCAAACAGGTTGTTAGCGCCTACGGCAAATTTCCATTCATCGTTAGGGCTATAAGCCACTTCAAGATCGGTTATCCATTTTGCATCTAGGTATTCATCTCGGTCGCTGCTTGTAGAAATATCAGCGACTTCGCCATAGCGCGTGGCACGCAGTGTAGTTTGCCATTCGTTAAAGCTCCAAACAGCCGATAAGTTTAGTTTGCTATCTGGTGTGCCTTCTTCAAAACGGCCCACTTCACGCCGAGCAAATACAACATAGTCATCACCTAACGAATTGAGTTCTTCAGGGTTGTCGTCTATATGGGTGACTTTAGTGTCGTTAAAGTTAACCGCTGCGTTTAAGCGTACGTCGCCTAGGTTATCTAGTTCCAGTAAATAAGTTGCAACTATGTCTACACCTTGCGTACGTGAGTCTATTGCATTGGTAAAGTAGCGTACCCTTTCGGTGTTTAGCTCACCAGCGTTTGCTAAAATTTGAGCAACTGCTGCACCGGCTAGGTTTTCAGAGAGTACAATCCGGTCATCAATATCAATACGATATGCATCAACCGTTAGGCTAAAATTACCTTGAGTGTAGACAAAGCCAGCGGTTAAGTTTACAGAGTCTTCAGCGTCTAGTTTTTTAGCGCCTAATGCTTGTGCTGCTGGAGAGTCACTTGGAAATAAACCTACTTCAAACGCTTGGTTGTTTTCAAGTATGGTTGATATTTGACGATACGAGCTTTGTGCTAGCGATGGCGCGCGAAAGCCGGTACTTGCTGCACCACGTAACGATAAGTTATCAGTAATACTGTAACGCGTTGCTATTTTTGAGGTGAATGTGTCGCCAAAGTCGCTGTAATCTTCATAACGGCTGGCTAAAACCACATTCCACTTTTCTGTTAAGTAGGTATCAAATTCAACAAAAAGTGCTACGTTGTGGCGGCTTTCGTCGGTAACACTTTGCGGACCAAAACCAGATAGTACCTGTGCACCACCTGCTGCAATTGGGTTGCCGTTACTATCAAGCGCGGTAATATAAGAAGCTTCTTCGCCTTGTTCTATTTTGTAGCTTTCGTGGCGGTATTCAGCACCTATAGTAAAAAATACGTCATCTGGTAAACCTAAATCAAATGCTGTGCTGGCATCTCCATTAACAATAAATTGGTCATAAACCAATGCGCCGTTATCAAATTCGGTTTGGCTGGTGGCACCTAAAGATGTATTTAAGCTATTTACTACGCCTAATGCAAAGTCGTTGCGGCCGTAGTTGGTACTTACATCCCATGTCCAGTCGCCTGTTTCACCTTGTAAACCAAGAGCGAGAGAGTAATCTTCTACGTCGGTTTCAATTTGTGGCAAAAAGCCATTAGGGTAAACGTCTAAAATGTTATTTTTATCTACAGCTCGGCGATAAAATCCGCCTGAGTTGCCTTCACGCTTAGAGTAGCTACCAAAAGAGTATAAGTTTAAGCCGTTATCAAAGTCGTAGCCCATGTTGTAAAACAGTGCATAGTCTTCAAGCTCTGCTTTACCAAAGCGGTGATTATAACGATCGATAGTGAACTCGCGTGGATCTAGGCTACCATCATCAAGGTGGCTATATTGATCGCGAGGGTCAAAACCAGAGCGCTGGGTAGAGTCGTTATCACGATATTCAATAGACACGTTTACAAAACCGTTATCAGCTAACGAAAAACCAGAATTAGCACTAATAGTACGCGTTGCGCCATCGCTCATTTTACGATCGTCGCCAGTATTAAATGCTAAGTTGCCGTTTGCATCTGCGTACACGCTTTCAAGCTGAGGTACTCCAGCCATTTGAGTATCATATTGTCCGTAAGTTACGCTTACACTGCCGCCCTGCGCTGCATCTTTAAGAATTATATTAATAACCCCTGCAATAGCATCTGAGCCGTATTGCGCTGCGGCACCGTCGCGTAATACTTCTACGCGCTTAATTGCCGATGTTGGGATCATATTTAAATCAACAGCTGTTGAACCACGCCCAACTACGCCAGCTAAGTTTAATAGCGCACCTGAATGACGACGCTTACCATTAATAAGCACTAGGGTGTGATCGGGGGCTAAACCACGCAAAACTGCAGGTTTAGCATGGTCTGTACCATCGCCCATTGTTGCGCTTGGGTAGTTAAAGCTTGGCACTTGGTTTGCAAGTACTTGGCTGATTTCAAGCTGGCCTGTACTGGCCATATCGCGACTGGTAATAATATCAACAGGTACTGAACTTTCAGCAATACTGCGTAAGCTGCGACGAGTACCCGTTACCGAAATTACTTCGATATTTTCTTGTGCTTGACTATCTGGCTCTGCGGCTACAGCTACTGAATAAGGCGTGCTCAATGCAGTAGTAACGGCCAAGCTAAGTGCTAATTTTTTCGCTGAAAAGCGCTGTATGGTCATGTGATCCCCCAAGGGCTGCTATTGTTGAGTCTAAAAGCGCCGCATCTTAAAGAAGCTAATAGGATAGTGCAAAGATCAAAACAAACTAAGTTATGCAAATAGCTAAGGCTGGTGTTTACTTTGCGCTGAACGTACTAATTTAAATAGGTGTGCTTGTGTTGAGTAGTTGCAATCACATGGTGAATTGAGGTGTTTTTTAATACAATTAATTTAGTAAATGTAAATAAAAAAGGCCAAGTAAATTACTTGGCCTCTTTATTGTTTTTAATGTTTTAATTCAAGAGTTAAGTATTACTCTGGCGCAACGTCTAATGTAGTAAATAACGAGTAACGCACGTTATCTATGCCTTTTTCAGACGACTCTTCGCTCACGCTTGCTTCAATTAAGTATAAACCCGGGTGCTGCCACGTTGTGCTAAAAAAGCCGTTTTTGTCAGTGGTTACTTTAACTTCGCCACGTTCGTTACGGTAGCGTGTATCACCTTTTAATATTGCCAGCTCAACGTTTGCTGCCGGCTTACCAGCTTTGAGCAACTGAAAACGCGCTTGTTCACCAACAAATAAATCGTTAGGGTGAGTTGGGCCGCTAATCTCTAAACCTTTACCGAGTAGTGCAGGCTTAGATGTGCCGTTACGACTTACAAACGTATCAACGGTAGAAAATGCTTTGGTTGTTTTAATATCTGTAGCGTCTGCTGGAATATCTTTACTGTTTTTGCCACCAAAAACACGACGACGCTCACCTTTTGCATCTTTATAAAAGGTCATTAAACGTGGTTCACGTTTCATTGCAATATGGTAAGTCCCTTCGTTGGTTAATTTAACTGCCGCAGAGTTTTTACGCTGTAAAAAGTAAGCGCGAATATTATCGCTAATAGGTTTGCCGTCAGGGCCGATAGCCATCAGTAAATTGTCGTCGTATTGTGCGTCTTTCTCAGTTGGGCGGTATGCTTTGTCGGGAGCAAAAATTTCATTAGAAATACTCGCGTCAATCATTACATAATGCGCTTTATCGCCAGATAAAGAAGTATGCGATGGTACTAACCATTGTGCATGGGCGTTAGCATAGCTTGATGCAAGTGCAGTGACTGTAAGTGCGCCAATTAATGCACTTTTAAGTAAATTGATTTTCATAATCGTTCCTTTTTAAATGGTTTTAGCGGATGCTTTATTTGCTGCTATGTATTACTTGGCAATAATAGTGACGAAGCTTTGTGAAAATTCATTGGTACCATCAATCGTGATTTTACCCTCTTGTGTTAGGTCTATTTCGACACGGCTGTAATCTCGGCCGCCTTCTTCGCGTACCACTTCAATATTAAGTAAGTATTTACCCGGTTTTACTGGGTTACCGTCTAAATCATTGCCCTGCCAATTAATGGTGTAAGATCCAGCTCGTTTGGTTGCGCCGCTTATGCCGTCGAAGTTAAGGTTACTCTTACCGGCTTTACGCCACCATTGGCGTAAGTCTTTAAACCATTCGGCTTTTTGTACCCAAAGTGCCAGCGTAGTAACGTGTTTGCGCTCGCTTGTTTCTAGCCAAACTGCAACATAAGGGCGGTGATACGGTTGTACGTCTAATTCGGGTAGGTTTAATTCAATTTCTAATTGTGCAGTTTGTGCATGCGCAGTCGCTTGAAAAAACGTCGCAACTAGCAGCAATGCTGCGCTTATAAACACTTTAAATTTAATCATTAATACACTCCTTTTAATTGTGGAACCCAACATAAATAAATAACGACAGGCGTTGCTATGCCTAACACCGTTATCCATATTCCTGCTAAGCGTTTTTTTCTGTTTTGAAATAAAATAATCATGCCGGTAATGGCAAATAAGATCATTAATACAGCTGAGATATCTATTACCCAACTCCATGCTTCGCCACTATGTCGGCCTTTATGTAGATCGCCAATTAGGCTTAAAAAACCACCTGTTTGGTAATCAAGGTTTAGTGTGCCACTTATAAAGTCGAGCTCGGCGTAGGCAAACCCCGCGGGTAATGGGTAGTCGAGCATTACCAGTGCGTCCTCTTTTTCCCATTCAATGCTTTTTACGTTAGTGAGCGCATATTGCTTGGCTAAGTAAGCTTCTATTTCGGGGTAGAGTGTAGGTAAGGTACTTAACTGCGCATTTGCTTTGGCAGCCAATGCACTTGGAATTGGAGTTGATATTTGGCCATTATTTTTATCATTTTTAAGCCAGTCAACATGGTTAAGTACTATGCCGCTAACACAAAATAAAATAAGCAAAAAAAATAGCGCTGTAGAAATATAAATGTGTAAAGCCCGGCTGGTGCTATATAAAGCTCGTTTGTTAATAAACGCCATAATAACTGTAAACTAATTAATATTTACCACATGATAATAATTTGTATTAGCTATTACAAATATACTTACTAAACTTTACATTAAGTTTTTATAAACAGCGGGTATTTACGTTGTTAAAGCGGGATATTCAACTTTTTGGTATGGAAGAGGGTCTTAAAATTAAATAAATCATTACAGCCACTTCAATTATGGCAACTAAAAAAATAACCCAAACAGCAGGAGATGAAGCCAGTAAAAATATAAAACCAACCAGCATGCCCAAAGCGGCGCAATATTTGGCTTTAACAGGCACTACTTTATGTGCTTGCCACTGGTGCAGGGTAGTGCCGTATCGTGGATGATTTAAAAGCCAATGCTCAAGTGCAGGCGATGAGCGAGTAAAACAGGCCAGAGCTAAAATAAAAAAGATGGTGGTGGGCATAACCGGTAGTACTATACCTATAATTCCAAGTACAACTAGCATTAAGCCAAGTACTTTAAACCATACCTTTTTGTAATATATATAGGTTGTTTTTATATTCACTTAGGTTAGTTTTATTAAATTATAGTTAGTTAGTTTGATTATAGAGTAATTAATGCCGAAATTTAAGCGCAATTGCAGTTACTTAATACGTGGACATAAAGGAATAAATAAAATTAGCGCAGCAAAAAGGGCAAACAAAGTTGCCCTTTATAAGTAACTAATTAACTAGCTAATTAACTTACCTGGCTTAAAAGTAATAACCAAGGTTAATATTAAAGCGGCTTTCTGTTTCGCCGTTACCCGCGATAGAACCGCCTACAAATGGCTGATTACGCGCATGTACATAATCGATGTAAGTAAATAGTCCACCGGCGGCAACCGATACACCCGTTACGTTCATCCAGGTATTTGCGCTGTTGTCTGATTTATTGTAAATAATACCGTAGTCGTTATAAAACTGTAGGTTGCTTACCGGTCCCCACTGTACTGGTACGCTATATGCTACGTTAAAGGTGCTGGTAGTAGCATCGGCGGCAATTGAATCATAAAACCCGTATGCGCCTACAGCCATGCGATCTATATTATCAACATTGTAGTTATACTCACCGTGTTGTAGTTGAATATTCCAGTTATTAATATGGCTATTTAAGTGCAGTGCCCAAGCATTGTAATCACCCGCACGATCGGTCCCATCATGTAAGCCACCCGCAAGTGCTGAAATACCTACTTCAGTAGTTATGCCTTCGCCGTGTTCAAAATGGTATGCAAAACGACCGGTAAAGGTGTTGTATTCGCCAAGAGGGCTTCCACCAATAATGCTAGGGTCAGCAGTTGGGTCTGCTTTTGTTGCAGGGTCTGCGTAAATACCTTCACCGGCACTGCGGCTTCCAACAATATCGTACGAATAACGATGGCTACGATCTTCTACATAACCGTCAACACCACCAAGTTCATCATTTTTGAAAAAGCCAAGGTCTAGTTGCCAGTTATCGCTAACTTTACGTTTAAACATAATACCTAGATCGTGATCATCCTCTAGGCCAATATAATAGTTAGTACTAAAAAAGTAATTATGTGAGTTATACGGGTCGTTACCAAATGGTACTTTAGTAATACCTGCTTGTACTTGCCACTCATCATTAAGTTGATAACCAGCCCACGCCGACTTTATAACGGTCATGTAATCAAAAAAGCGAATTTCACCGCCTAAAAGTACACCACCAACTTCACCTGAGAGGTTTAAACGAAAAATATCAAAATCAAAGTCACCAAGGCGGTCTTCATTACCTTCACTATACGAGGTAACACTGTAGTTAGTACGAATAGCACCACCTACGGTTATACCAGCAGATTCTTTCTCTTCAGCTTTAGTGGCAGCAACCACAGTTGTTTGTTCCGCTTTTTTACTTATTTGAGCAACTTGTTGTTCGTGTTGCTCATTAATTTTCTGTTGTTTGGTTTTTTCAGCTGCTAATTGCTGCTCTAGCATCTGCATTTGCTGTTTAAGTTGCTTAAGCTGAGTTTGAAGCGTGTCTAGATCTGCGGCGAATACATTGCTCGACGCACCAGCTAGCATGAGGGCAAGTGTTAATTTCGAAAGTTTAGTCATAAATTGCTGCTCAGATTTTGATTGAAAATTTAAGATGTAAAAGCACATCCTGTGTAAATTTATTATTTAGGAGCTTGAGTAAGCGCACCCACTTCTAACAGAGGCGATGCATCAAGTTTATCTGCATCCATCATTGCGGCAATGCGCTGCATTGACGACAGTAATAGGCTCTGCTCCCACTCTGCAAGTGCCGAAAACTTAGCAATAAAATGCTCTTGTAGTGGTTGCGGTGCTTTATCAAGTAACTCCTTTCCTTTATCGGTGAGGTATAAACTCACTCGACGCTTATCCATTTGGCTACGTACCCGAGTTACTAAGTCTCTACCTTCTATCCTATCAAGAATATTAGTAACGGTTGCCGGGCTTAAATTTACATTTTGAGCTATACGGCTTGCTGTTATCCCATCTGTATGGGAAACCTCTTGCATTATAAGCAGTTGTGGCCCAGTTAAGCCTGAAGTTTTATTCAGTTGCTTAGAGTGTAAATCGATCGCACGAATCACTTTACGTAAAGAAACCAATAACTCGTTATGTTTTTGCATTTAGCTAATCTCGTTAAAAGGGCGCAATGGTTTGCCATAATCGCGAAATGTTACACATCAAGTAAATTGAATTCAAATGATATATTGCATTTTAGCTTGCTTTTTGTGGTTTTTATTAGTTTGAGCAGTAATTAAAATTTGTGTTTTTTAATTTTTAATCTATGTCTGTAGTGTTTTATTCGCCAATGGCTGTAGTATACCTTTAAGCCTATAGAGTATAGATAATGAGTTTTTTTTATCAATTTATAAGTATTGCTAATTTACTGAGGGTGACATTTATAAATAAGTATTAGTACAAAGTAATTATTTATAAATACCTCGCAGGTATTACCGAATGAAAATAAAGCGATCGATATTTAAATTATTTCGCTTATTATGTAGATGATTTATAAGCTTACTTGACTATTTAGGTGCACATTTAACACTACGTGCCAGCATTATAGGAAATAATATGAAGTTATCACCTTCCGTTAGTATTTGTCATACTGATACCGGTTTAGAATTTATTAATATAAATAGCAGCCATTGCGATGCAAAAATATTTTTGCAAGGCGGGCAAATTACCGAGTTTACCCCAAAAGGTAAGCAGCCATTGTTATGGGTATCTCAAGAAGAAACATTCCAAGAAAATGCCAGTATTCGCGGCGGTATCCCAATTTGTTGGCCTTGGTTTGGAGCACACGATAACAGCGATTTTCCGGCGCATGGTTTTGCTCGAACGAGTTTGTGGCAGGCCGATGAAGTGCATGAAACCGAATACGAAGTTATTGTTAGCCTCAAATTACCCATGAAACTAGTTAATCTTGATTATTGGCCGCATCAATCAAGCTTACGAGTTGAGTTTGTACTAAACGAGCAGTTACAAGTGCGCTTAACAACCACAAATTTAAGCAATACACCGTTTAGCTTTTCGCAAGCGCTGCATACTTATTTTCCAACATCAGATATTAACAATACCAGCGTTGATGGTTTGCAAGGTGCGCAATATACTGAATTTGGCGAAGCTCCAGTAATGCAAAGTGATGTGGTTAGTTTTGCCCGCGAAACCGACATGGTTTATACCCAAGCAGCGCCAGTGCAAACCATTAATACTCCCGAGGGTATAATTAGTGTGGGCCGAGAAAATTCCAGCTCTTGCGTACTGTGGAATCCATGGATAGAAAAATCAAAGCGTTTATCTAACTTTGCTAATACTGAATATAACAACATGCTTTGCCTTGAAGCAGCCAACGTATTAAATGATGCCGTTACGCTCGCGCCAAAACAAAGCCATACCTTAATTACCATCATTAAATGGCTGAGTTGAGCCTTGTATTTATATAAGTAATAGTGAGTTTAAACAATAATATGGTGTTTAATAATCAACAAATAACCAACTTACCACAACATAGTAATATTGAGTTTAAGCCATTGGCGGCTAACGCTTTGCTTCATGTGCAACTTAATTGGCTGGCGTTTTATATTCCTTTAATAACCGGCTTAGTGGTGGCGTGTTACTTAAATGCTGCTTTTGCTAATCTAGCGCAAACGTATTTGTTGATTGGCATGCCAATAATTATCATATTATCAATGTTTTATAATGTAGTGAGTATAAATCTGCAAGGGGTAGCAATGCGCACCCACGATATCGCGTTTAAAAAGGGAATTATTTGGCAGCAAATAGTTATTTTACCGCTAGCGCGAGTACAGCATATTGAGGTGCACCGCGGGCCAATTGAGCGCAAACTCGGCTTAGCGAGTTTAAAGCTATACAGCGCTGGTGGCATGAGCGCCGACCTGCAAATTAGCGGCTTAACTCACGACGATTGTAAAAATATGCGCCAGTTTGTACAAAACTACCGCAACGACGATAACATCGCACAAGTAACCCCTGCAGATGAGTAACGCTGGTAGCGCAAGTAGTTTACATTGGCAAGCTGTATCGCCTTGGGCGTTAGTGTATTTTGTTGTCCATTTTATGGTGCGAGTTATAAGAGATGGCATATTTAATTTGCTACCTATTACGATTGTGTTTGTAACTCAAGTTGAAAATAAACTATTTTGGGGACAAATTGCCGGAGCCGTCGCGCTTGTTGCTTTGCTTATTTACTCTTTTTTATATTATAAAAGCTTTCGTTTTTGTATTTCTGAAGAACACGAAATTTTACTCAAAAAAGGCGTATTTAAAAAAGAGCGTTTAACCCTTAAATTTGCTCGCGTACAAAACGTAAATATTGCTGAGCCGTTTTATTTTACCCCTATTAACTTAGTAAATTGTATTTTTGATGCCGCAGGTAGCGTAGCGCAAGAAGTGGTACTGCCGGGAATAACCAAAGAACACGCACAACAAATGCGTAAACAAATTTTTGCTTACAAAGCCCAGCAGCAAGATACTGTAACTGACAATGTAGATCACCAAGTAACAGCACAAAGCAGTCTATTTATTAGCAATAAAGAAATTGCTAAGTTTGGTTTAATATCAAATATGGCTATTTTAGCCTTTGCAGCTATTGCGCCATTTATAAATGTTGTTATCGATTTTTTAGAGCAAAAGCTGATTGCTAAAATGGAGGGCTTTTACCAGCAAGAGCTAGGTATAGTGGCCAATGCTGCCATGTTTGCGGTGATCACCTTAATTGTTTTGTTGGTTATTATTGCGGTGTTGTTATCGGTTGGCATGTCGTTGATTCGGTTTTATAACTACGAGCTGTATTTTAAAGGACAAAAGTTTAAACGCATTGCTGGCTTATTAGAGCGCCATCAGTTATCTATGAGCTTAGATAAGGTGCAATCAATTGTTATAAAACAAAACTTAGTTGCCCGACTATTAAAACGCTTTACCGTTGAATGCTTGCAAGCGAGCAGTGGTGGTATGGTAGCAGGCGTTGCTGCTAAAAATAATAAACAAACCTTGCTCTTACCGGTATTAAACGCGGCACAAGTAAACAGTGTTTGCCAATGGATTTATCCTTGGTTTAATAGCAAAAATCTCGCATTTACAGGCGCAGAGCGCGCACTACTATATAAAAACTTGGTTTTTTATGCGCTTTTACCGAGCATATTAGTATTTGTTTTTTGCTTAGTAGCTGAGTTTAATATGTGGCTTAGTTTAGGTGTATTTGTTGCATTTTCTGGTTTAGTTACCTTGTCGTATCAGCGTTATGGCTATTACTTACATGAAGATAATGGCCGGTATTATATGGTGGTGCGCAAAGGCTTGATTGGCGTACATTATCGGGTGTTTGAACTGTATAAAACACAAAGTGCCCGTAGTATAAGTACCTACTTAATGCGTCGCTCAGGGTTAAAAAGTGTGTGTATACAACTCGCCTCAGGTTACGCTTTTATGCCCTATATAAAGCAGCAAGATGCTGACTTTATAATTGATTTTATACTTATGCAGGTTGAATCTGATCCCCGTAGCTGGATGTAACTTCACTAAAAGCATGTGTAATTTGTAGTTAACTGCGCTTTGGCTAAGTTATTTCTCCATTTGTAGATACAGTAACTTAGCCTGATATACAGCGAGTTTTTGGTTGTGGGGTGTAATCAAGGGTTTGCTGCGCGACGTTTATTTAAACGGTTTTGTCGTGACTGCTTTTTGCGTGCACGTCGGGTAAGCCATAAATAAAAGCCAGTACCTGCAAGCCATACAGGGCTTAAGCCAATAACAGCCCACAGCACCTTACTTACAAGCCCTGCAAAGTAGCCAAAGTGGAGCTTTCTAAAGCTATCAATTACTTGCCAGCCAATTCCTACTTCGCGAATATCCCAGTTAGCCATGTGCTCGCCAGTTAGCTTACTGTAAGTAATTGTATTGGCGTATTCACTAGCCAGCGGATTGGTTGTGCTTACTTCACCAAATAAGGTAATGTTTTCGTCTGGCTCTAATGGCAAAACTAAAAAAGTACCGTTAAAAGTAGAGATTTGTTTTTTGCTGTCATCGAGTATTTGCTGCAACGAAATGTCGTGACTGTATAAGGGGTTGGTTAGTACATAATGCGCTTCTTGTGCGTGCTCTATCGTTTCGTGATACCACACAGCCCAGTTAAAGTAGCCGCCAGTAATGGCTAAAATAATAATAATGGGTGAGCCTAACACGCCGGTCATTTTATGAATGTCGCTAAGCACTATTTGTAGTGTTGCACGCCAGCGTACGCTAAATAAGCGTCGCCAAAATTTGCGATAAATAATCAGGCCGCTAATACCCAATACGAGTAAAAACACCGCAAAAAAGAACCCTAATACAGTGCCTGTTTGCCCTGGTAAGTTTTTAAAGTCGTTAAGTAAAAAAGTGTAATGCAGCTCTAAAAACCAATCGGTGAAATAATGGCTGGTACCCACAGGCTCTGACAAAATATCACCTGTGTATTGGTTTAAATGTAACTTAGCCCATTGCTCTGTACCGCGCTTTATTAAGTAAACCCGATCAGCAGTATCATCGTTAAATATTTCCCAACTAGCTACTATATAATTAGGGTAAGTACGCTCTGTTTTAGCGATTAACTTATCAATAGGTAGCCGCTCAGGTAGTGCTTTTACCACAAAGTGGCTATTTGGCATTAGCAGGCCATCTATTTCGCTTTTAAATACTAAAACACTCCCTGTAATGCTAATAACAATAAGGGGTATGATAGCAATAAGGGCAACCCAGCTATGAATTTTAAACAGTGTTTTTCGCATATATAAAGCAAGAAAAGATGATAAGTATTACGTATGATAACAATTATCAATTGCAATTCAAGTTTTGCAGATGGTTATGCTAAAAACAGCAAAAGCGTGAACTTAAGCTAACGATTTTTGTATAGCTAAGTTGCCAGCTGCTAAAAAAATATTTTCAATTTAGTTGAGTAAAATCTAGTCGCCACTACAATGCCGTCATAAGGTAAAACCCTTTAAAAACATATGTTTATTATATGTTTCTATTTTAATTCCTATTAACACTTACGTAACGAACGAGGTTGCTTTGGCACATTTTCTGCCTGTATTGTCTTCATTTATTTTAGTCTTTAGTTTTTTACCACTGCTAAATAAAATTCGTAAAAATCGCAGCGTGTCGGGTTTATCGCTGTTGATGATGACCTTTGGTGTTGCACAAAGTACGTACTTTATTGCCTTTAATCTGTATTTTGAGCGCTTTTATATGGCGCTGCCATTTGTAGTAACAGGCATATTAAGTGGTTCTATTTTATATTATTTTGCGCGTTATAATGCTGAGCGAAAAGAGCGTATTCAGTTACTGTGTATGTTGGCTTTTTCGCTTATTCCATTTACGTTATTAGCTAACCCAGCACTCGATACAGCTAAGGTACTAACATGGTTAACCTTTGTTGGTTTGGTAATGAGCTCGGTGCGTGTAATGCCACAAACGTATAAAACTATTCGCAGTGGTGATATTAGTAATTTAAGTGCACGTTATTTTAGCTTGCAGTTTGTGGCGGGTATTTGTGGTTTATTTGCCGAGTTTGCTATGGCTACGCAAAGTATTGCGCATATTTTAACGTTTGTAATGATTTTACTCACCAACGCTGCGCAGCTTGGTTGCATTCAATATTATAAAATGCGCCCTAATACAGTATAACGTTTAAAATAGTAGTGATAATTTAATTTAACTGTGGCAGGTTTAAGCTATTCGTAATTATAAAGTTTAAACCATGCAATTAACTATTCATCAAATCTCGAATTCAAGTATTAAGTGCAATCATTATGCAGCCACCAGTATTTCTGATTGCCCCGTAAATAATTCATGAGGGG
>NZ_JAATTW010000031.1:0-41913 GCF_013414205.1 Pseudoalteromonas sp. MIP2626 | reverse complement strand
CATGTTCATCGCCTAATCCTTAAACTCTTGATAGAGTAAATTATGATAGGCAGTTACACAAAATTAGTTACATCCTCAAAAAAATAAAGATGAGGTAGGGTAACGCA
Organism: Pseudoalteromonas sp. MIP2626; assembly: GCF_013414205.1. NCBI lineage: Bacteria > Pseudomonadati > Pseudomonadota > Gammaproteobacteria > Alteromonadales > Pseudoalteromonadaceae > Pseudoalteromonas > Pseudoalteromonas sp. MIP2626. Next base: position 41,806 of record NZ_JAATTW010000031.1, on the reverse strand, counting down.
ATTCTCTTTAAAATCTTTAGCGCACTGTTTTGAATATTAGCGTTAAAACTAAAAAAGTAACCCGATAAAATAAGAAATAATGGCATATGAAACGTGTATATAAAGGCTTTCACTGTATAAAGACTACTTGTAAAAGAACCTATATATGAAACGTGACCAAATACCATCAATAAAATGCACATTCCTTTAATTGCATCCGGGCTATTATCACGATTTATCATTATTATTTTTCTCACTCATATTTTGTTGTTTTAATTAGTATAAGTTAGCCGACATTGAAGAATTTATCTTGTGCTTATTAAAAATAGCATAAAGAGTGAGTTTCAGCGATAAAGTGCTGTTTTTGGCTTGGAGGTGAACTTTAAGGGGGCGGTCGGTTTCTGGTTAGAGTAATGTTTGTTGATAGTGTGACTTTATAGCATTTGATTACTACGATTTTAAATAAAAACACCGCGTTTATTTAAACGCGGTGTTTTTTTGAAGTCTGATTGCTGACCTCTAGTATCTGCTTACATTATACTTTTTGAAAAGCATCTTGTAGTGGTGGTACTACTTGCTTTTTACGGCTCAGTACGCCGTCTAGCCATACTTTTCCGTCTGCTGGTTTTTCACCATAAGCTTGCTCTACTAGGTTTGCGTCGTCTGATGCAATTAGCATTTCTGAGCCTTCTTTCATGATGTCGGTAAGCAGTAAAAATACTGAGTGGCGGTTACCTTCAGTTTTAAGCTTGGCGATATCGGTCGCTAAATCAGCTTTAATATCGTCAAATACTGCAAGGTCGATCACTTCTAGCTGGCCTATACCTACTAGGTTGCCGTTCATGTTAAAGTCTTTAAAGTCGCGCATAACCAGGTCGCGTATAGGCGTGTCGGCAACTGCCGATTTAACGCGAAACATCTCCATGCCGAGCTCTTTAGGATCGTCAATACCGGCTATTTCTGCTAGCGCTTCAACACATTTAATATCGGCAGTAGTGCACGTTGGCGATTTAAAAATAACGGTGTCGCTTAAAATAGCGCACATCATAATACCGGCGATGTTTTTAGGGATTTCTACATTGTAAAAATCGTACATCATTTTAATTATGGTGTTTGAACAACCTACAGGGCGGATCCAACACTCTAGTGGTGCTGATGAGGTTAGGTCACCAAGCTTATGGTGATCTACTACGCCGACTATGCGAGCTTGGTCTATATCATCTGGTGCTTGGGTTTTTTCTGTGTGGTCAACAATATACACATCTTCGCCGGCGTAGCTAAGCTTTAGCTCTGGCGCTTCGAAGCCAAATTTATCAAGAATAAATTGAGTTTCTGGTGAAATTTCACCAAGACGCGTTGGAATGGCTGGTTCATTAATTTGGTTTTTTAAATAAGCGAGTGCAATTGCGCCGCATATTGAATCTGAATCTGGGATTTTATGGCCCACTACATACATTGACATTGATGAAACTCCTAAAAATTTGCGCGTATTCTAACAAAGTATAGTGGATTTAACATATAGACAGTGTAATTAAGTTTTGGTTACACTTTAAACTATTGAACTAATTAGGAACATCGAGCATGCAATTAAGCCGTAAAGGTTGGAACAACGTTATTATTTTTTCGATGTTGATTATGATCTTCTTTTTAAATGGTTGGCATAAAAATATTGGTGGTAATAATATCGAGCCGGTACTGCAACCAGTGTTACCAATACAAAGTTTTGTATTAACGTTGAGTTTTGTTGATCAAAAAATTGAACGTATAGGCACAAGCTGGCGTACAACCGCATTACAAATCGATGTGCCGCTTACTTGGCAAGGCACGGAGCAGCAGCTAGGTGAACTGGTTAACGTGTGGCAAAGTGCTCAGCTTATGTCGGTTCATGAGTCAGTTGTTTTTAATCCTAATGCGCCACTTTCGGTAGCTACCTTTGAACTGGCGGGCGAACCTTTACCTTGGGTGTATTTGCTTTACAAGGGCGATGGGCAGTATTATCTACTCGAAAAAAATAGCCAGCGTGTATTTGCGCTTGATTTAGCTGTAGTTAAACAGTTGTTTCCTAGTTCAACCCCGAGCGAACAATAATCTTTATAATAAAGTGAGTGTATTAAATGCCTGAATTACCAGAGGTAGAAGTAAGCCGCATGGGCATAACCCCGCATGTTTTAAATCAAGTTGTTACTAAGGTAAATATTCATAATGGCAGCATGCGTTGGCCAGTGCCAGACGATGTATATCAGCTAACGGGTTTAACCGTAACGGGCGTTGAGCGCCGCGCAAAATATTTGTTATTACACTGTGAGTTAGGCTCTACTATTTTGCATTTAGGTATGTCGGGAAATTTACGCGTAGTAAGTGCTAACGAGCCACTTAAAAAACACGATCATATAGAATTTATTTTTGCTAACGGTAAAGCGCTGCGCTTAAACGATCCGCGCCGCTTTGGTTGTTGCCTATGGCAAGCGCCGGGCTCAGTTCATAAGTTATTGGCAAAGCTTGGGCCTGAGCCGCTTACGGACGAATTTTTTGCGAAACAGGTATATCAGCAATCACGCAATAAAAAAGTGCCGGTAAAACAATTTATAATGAATAACGCTATTGTCGTAGGGGTCGGTAATATTTACGCTAACGAATCATTATTTAAAGCGGGAATAGATCCTCGCCGCGAAGCCGGTAAAGTATCGCTGAAAAGTTTTGAAGCGCTTATTCCTATAATTAAAGACACGCTAGCCGCGGCAATAACCCAAGGTGGTACTACCTTAAAAGATTTTGCCCAAAGCGATGGGAAACCGGGTTACTTTGCTCAGCAACTTTTAGTGTACGGTCGCAAAGGGCAACCTTGCTTGGTGTGTAAAAGCGAATTACAAGAAGTTAGGTTAGGGCAAAGAAGTACTGTGTTTTGTGGGAAGTGTCAGAAGTGAAGGGCAGCGAATAGTACTAAAGATTCTCATCTACCCTCTTTGTGCAAAATGCTTTTAAGTGATTAATTCACAAAGAGGGTGAGATCGTGATGTGGAGGGGGAACCTTACCCGCTGAAACCTCCGGTTTTAAAGCTCAAACGGGGCTACGCCTACGGCTTTCATTGTGTAGCCTACTTGGGCTATTTCGCCTGACCATGTTTGGGTGCTAATTACACCAGTCACTACTATGGCGTCGTATAGGCTGTCGATGGGGACACCGCCTTTAATGGTTACATGTACTATTTGATTTGGCGGCGGCGGCGGTACGTGTATACAGGCGCCAAAATAAGGAACCAGTAAAAATTCGGTAATTACTTCACTGTCGCCTTCAAGTGGTACTACAAAGCCCGGTAGGCTTACCGATTTACCATCAAGTGCTTTTACTACAGGTGCGTTTAGATCTGGTTGAACCCAGTTTTGCTCACTGCCTTCGTGGTTAGCTTGCGCTTGGGTGTTTATTTGCATATGACCTTGTGGAATTAGGTCTTCCCAAAAAATTTCTTTGGGTGGATTTGCACTACTAACAAAGCTGGTTAGTATTAAGCTTACCAAGGCGATGTATTGAAAAGTTGTTTTTAAAAACGTCATGATTGTCCTAGTTATATTTTTATACTCATGCCATCGCTGAGTGAGTAAAAGTAAGCGCGAGTTGCGGGAATTAAACCAATAATAAATCCTGCAATCATAATAACGCCTATAAGTGTGAGTTCATAGTAAGAGAGCATAGCAATGTTAATGCTAATACCAGCGTGACTTTGTAAGTAACCTGCGCCAAAAAACATCAGCGCATAAAATAATACACACCCAACTATGCAGCCGAGTAAAGTGGTAAGCAGCGACTCTATGCTAATGAGAGTAAATAATTGCCATGGCCGAGCGCCTACTGAGCGTAATATGGCAAGCTCTCTACGGCGCTGATTAAGATTAGCTAGGAGCGTGGTTAACATGCCAAGCAAGCTAATAATGACTACCACAACAGAAAATAACAGCAGTATTTTTTCAACAATGGCGAGCATTTCCCATAACTCTTTTAGTGTAACTGTAGGCATAATACCCAGCAGTGCTTCTTTTTTATATTGGTTTATATTGCGCCTAATTTGCAGCGTGTAAAGTGGTGAGTTAAAGCCCATTAAAAACGCAGTAATTTGTTTTGGGTGGCCAACTAAGTTGCTATGTTCCTCGTGCTCATGTTCGTCATGCTCAGCACTATGGCCACCATGGATTAAATCGATAGCAGCCAGCGGTATATGCAGCGTTTTATCTACAGGGGTGCCGGTGGCATTTAAAATACCGACCACTTTAAACGGGTTGTCATCATGATGATGAAAACTAGTGCTGCCCATACCATGAGATATAACAATGCTGTCGCCCAGTTTATAGTTTAATTTACTCGCTACCTCACTCCCCAGCACTACTTGGTTAATCGTGTTAAATGCGTGGCCTTGCTTAAAGCTCAGTGGCTGCTTTTTGCCAAACCGATAATAATTAAAGTAATCAAGGGTGGTACCTAATACTGCTTGGCCTTTGTGGCTGTCGCCAAGGCTTATTGGAATGCTCCACTTTACGCCGCGTTGTCCGGTTATGTATTCATAACTTTGCCAACTCACACCATTGTTAGTGTGGCCTATTCTAAATACGGACGAGAGCAGCAATTGAATATCGCCAGTGCGCGCACCGACAATTAAATCGGTGCCCGAAATAGTATTACTAAAACTGCTTTTTGCGTCTATGCGTACCCGTTCAATGCTTAGCAGTAACATAACGCTAATAGCGATAGTAAGTAAGGTTAATAGCACGCTGCTACGACGGTTTAATAGGCTTTTATAGGCGAGTTTAATTAAGATCATGATGCTGCCTGCAAATTAACTAAATCGATGCTGCGATTAAAAAGTGGTTGCAAACTTTCGTCGTGGCTAACAAAGACTAAAGTACTGTTGGCGTGCTTAGCTTGCTCAAACAGCAGTTTTATAAAGCTTTGACGGTTGTTGGTGTCGAGCGCCGATGTGGGCTCGTCGGCAATAATTAACTCTGGGCTGCCTATAAATGCGCGTGCTGCAGCAACACGCTGTTGCTGGCCAATACTTAATTTACCCACATCTTGATGATGTAAATGCTGCGCTAACCCTAAGGCATTAAGCAACCTTGCGGCCTCTGCGGTTAAGCAGTGTGATTGCTGTAGCGCCCTTTGTTGGCGCTGCTTTGAAAACTGACAACCCAAGCTTACGTTTTCCAGCGGCGTTAAATAGGGGAGTAAATTAAAATTTTGAAAAATATAACCAATATGATCCGCTCTAAACACATCGCGTTGAGTATTACTTAGGGTGTTTAAGTTTTTATTTAAAATACTTACTTCACCGCTGGTGGCGGTATTAATACCCGCTAATAACGCCAGTAAAGTAGACTTACCACAGCCACTTGGTCCATGTAAAAACACATGCTCGCCTTGCTTAATGTTCAGCTGGTTAATATTAAGTGTGGAGCTAACTGCATTTTTATGCCATTTAAATAACAGCTTAGAAAGTGTGATCATAACAACTTAATAGTTAAACATTTATAGTTGTGATGTTAAGCGATAATAAAAGGGAAAGGAAGGAGGGGCGCGTTCAGTGGTTATATTTCAGCGGCCAGCTTAATATTAGCCAAGCATTGAGCTAATCAAACCCTTTACGCATGGCTTAAAATATAAGCATTCATATAATGGGTATGAAAGAGAGTAAATGAAAAGCAATACAGTGATATTAATAAACCCAATAGCTAAGGAATTATTTGCATTTGAGAATCGAAGTATATTAACTTAATACAAATAATTGGACGCTATGATGTCTTTTTTCTTTTATTTTAGTCTTTTTTGGGTATGGTGGTGTCTAATTGTGTTTTTAGGGCTACAGTTATCAATTATTTATTATTAAGTGAAGGCGATGTGCAACTTGCTTTTGCAGCACATTTACAAGCGCTTCGAAAAAAAGCTAAATTGTCTCGAGAAGCTTTAGCTAAGAAAAGTACCGTACCGGCTTCTACAATAAAAAAATTTGAAGTTACGGGACTCATTTCATTTAGGCAGCTATTACTTTTGTGGCAATCATTAGACGACTTAACTCGTTTATATGATTTAACAAAAGATCTTCCTCAAAGTAAAGATGCACCAACGTCTATAGAGCAGGTTTTGAAAAATGGTCTTTAAGCCAATAAATAAACTAGAAGTTAAACGTACGCTATCTGATTCCACAGAATTACTTGTTGGTGTGCTTGCTCAAAATCGGCAGGGTGTTTATTTTCAATTTGATCAAAACTACTTAGATCAATATAGCAACCTTTCACCATTTTCATTGTCCTTTAATAGGGATGTGCAATTAGCACCTAAAAGCCCACACAATGGGCTTCATGGAGTTTTTTCTGATTGTTTGCCTGATGGTTGGGGATCATTACTTCAGGACCGTGTTTTTAGACAAAATAATATAATGCCAAACTTCATTACTGCAATGGACCGATTATCGTTTGTTGGTCATTCTGCTATGGGGGCATTATCTTTTACACCAGAGACTAATTATAATATTCCAAGTGAAGAGGAGCCAGGTCTAGCTGAATTAGGCCAACAAGCTCAAGCCATTTTTGATAGGCAAACAGAAACAGTACTTTCGGCATTGGTTGCAGCTGGTAGCTCTGGTGGTGCACGTCCTAAAGCTCAAGTATATTTTCCTGAACATAATATAGAAGAATGTAGAACTCAGCCTAAAATTGGTGATGATGCATGGCTGATAAAATTTACATCCAAAAATTTGTCTTTAGGCCATGAAGAAGGATTGTGCGAAGCTGTGTATTTGGAGTTAGCAGATAAAGCTAAATTAAGCCCACCTGAAAGACTTTTGGTAAATGCACCTGAAGGCACTGGAGCAAAACAATGGCTGGCATTAAAGCGATTTGATAGATTTAAATTACCAAGCAATAAAATGGGCCGTAAACATATGCACAGCGCATGTGGTTTATTGGATGCTGACTTTCGTGCACCCACATTAGATTATGAAGATTTAATTAAAGCTAGTCGTGTTTTATGCAAGTCTCCTGCTGCTGGGCAGTTACAGTTTCGCCGAGCTATATTCAATTTGTTTAGTTGTAATCAAGATGATCATTCAAAAAACTGGGCATTTCTTCAAGAAGATTCTGGCGAGTGGAACCTAGCTCCTTTTTACGATGTTACTTTTAGTCCTCATCCGTTTAATGAGCATGCAACTTCGTTTGCAGGATATGGGAAAAACCCTCCAATAAAAGCAATTCAAAAGTTAGCCTCTGCGGCTGGGTATGCAAATTGGAAACAAGTTCAGATTATAATCTCTGAAATTGCAGACATTGTTTTTAGCTTTAAAGACACAGCTAAAACATTTGAGGTAAATAAACAGACTATTCAATTGATTGAACAACAACTTGATAATACTTACCGCATAAATAAACAGTTATGCGGGAGTCTTTAATAATCCTTAAACCTAAATAGTAAATCACTAGCTAAAACCGGCTCATTAGCCAAAGCGATTGAGCTTTTTATGACTCTGGATTATTATGTGTGGCTTATAACCCCAATCCCATACTTTGCTCTTTGAGCATGCCTAACCCCGGAGATAGCATGACTAGCTATAAAGTTTTAGACGTAAATGATGATTTACCTATTCGTACCAAAGGTGACGTACACAGTGGTAAAGTACGCTCGGTTTATTGGCTAACCGACGCAGACAGCAAACGTTTAATTAGCGAAAAGGGCTATAAAGTACCAGCCGATACTGAGCTGGCAATTATGGTTATTTCCGACAGAATTTCAGCTTTTGATTGTATTTGGCAAGGCGAAAACGGCTTAAATGGCGTGCCAGGTAAAGGCATAGCGTTAAACTCGGTGGCTGCGCATTGGTTTAAGTTATTTGATGAAGCAGGACTTGCGGGTAATCACATTGTTGATATTCCGCATCCGTATGTTTGGATTGTACGCAAAGCCAGTACGGTAAAAGTAGAAGCCATTGCCCGCCAATATATTACTGGCAGCATGTGGCGCGACTACGCTAAAGGCATACGAGACTTTTGTGGTATTAATTTACCAGAAGGTTTAACAGCTAATCAAAAGCTCGATAAAGTATTAATTACTCCCTCTACCAAAGGCATTATTACTGGCGTGGCAGATATTCCCCCAGTTGATGATGTAAATATAACGCGTAGCAATATTACTAATAACTTAAGCGTATTTAACTTTAGAACAGGTGATGATGTAGCCCAATACGAAAAATTATTAGTGGAAGGTTTTGAGCTAATAAGTGGCGAGCTGGCTAAGCTTGGGCAAATATTTGTAGATACTAAGTTTGAATTTGGCTATGTAGAAGATATAAATGGTGCAGAGCAGCTTATTTATATTGATGAAGTAGGCACGCCTGATTCATCGCGTATTTGGGATGAGGCATCTTATCGCGACGGTAAAATTGTTGAAAACTCAAAGGAAGGTTTTCGTCAGCTGTTAATTAATAACGTGCCAGAGAGCGACGTACTACTTAATAAAGACCGCATGGATGAGCGTGAGCAACTAGCTAAAAATTATATTTTACCTGAGTCAGTAATGCTTGAGGTGTCAAATACCTACGTGGGCATTGCCAGTAAAATTGTAGGCAAAGAAATTGTTATTCCTGCTGATCCGCGCCAAGAAGTAATTGCTATTTTAGATGCCGATTATGGATTAATTATAAAATAACACGACTAAAGTGCTAAAAAATGAATGCTAAAATGTTTATTTTTAGTGACTGAACTATATTTCTTGCAATTGGTGCTCGTCTCTAATTAACTGAACTTAAAATTAATATTTGAGTATGGTTATGTTTGAACGAGCATTGCAAGTTTTTGCAAAAAAACGTTATTTATTCGCTTTAAGTGTGCTTTTTAGCCACGCTGCTATTAGCGCAAATATTGATTTAGTAATAAAAGATCAACACGGTATGGTGTTACCTAATGCCGTTGTTGAAATAGGCCAAGCAAACACTGCTTTTAAGCCTACAAATCCAAGTGTTAAAAAGCTCCCCGTTGCGGTAATAGATCAGGTAAATAAGCAGTTTTTACCTGAGCTACTTATTGTGCAGCAAGGGCAATTAGTTAACTTTCCTAATAGCGATAATATTCGCCATAACGTGTATTCGTTTTCAAGCGCTAAATCTTTTCAATTAAAACTCTACTCAGGGCAACCCAAAGAGCCAATTGTTTTTGACACTCAAGGTGTTGTGGTACTAGGCTGTAATATTCATGATTCTATGGTGGGTTATATCTATGTGGCTAAGAGTGAGCAAGTTTATAAAACCGATAAAAACGGAGTTGTAAGTTTGCCTATTACTACGCAGCCTTTACAAATAAGTATTTGGCATGCGTTGCAAACTGCGCCTTTAGAAAATAAAAAAATGATGAATATAGAGCCACAAGCTATTTTACCTATAACCATAAATACTTCCTCGCCAGCACCACGTAACACCTTTGGCAGTCAGTTTAAGGGCGGTAATGACTAACAATTTGCGAAACCGTATAACCATTTTATGTGTAGGCTTGGTGTTATTAACCACTGTGGTTAGTTTGCTGAGCTTTTGGTGGTCTACAAGTAAGTTTCAAGAAGAAAAAGTCAATCAAGACATAAGCGTGGCACAAAATGTTTATAAACAATATTTAAACTCGAAAGAAAACCTACTATTAACTGCCGCTAAAGTACTTACCTCCGATTTTGGCTTTAAACAAGCGGTTGCCACGCGTGACGCTGCTACTATAAGCAGTGTTTTATACAATCATAGCCAGCGTATAAATGCCGATTTAATGCTGCTGTTAGATTTGTCGGGGCAGTTAATATCAACCAATGATGATGAGGACAACTTTACCGATAACCTGCAGCCTTTAATGAGCGAGTTATTAACTAACGCAGAGCGCTCTAGTTTTGTGGTATTAAATGGCCAACTGTATCAGGTTATTTTACTGCCAGTTAAAACCCCGCGCACCATCGCTTACAGTTTAGTAGGCTTTAAAGTAACCAGTAATGTAGCTTCAGAGCTTAAAAGCCTAACCGGTATGGAAGTAAGCTTTATAGCGATCGCAGACAGTGTAGTAAAAACCTCATTGGTAGCCCCTCCAGCAAACTTGCAACCAGTTAATTATTTTAATAGCAAAACGACGTCGCGCTTTTTTGGTGATTATTTAGTGTATAAAAATCGTGAAATTGAGCTGCCTGCACTGCAAGCGCACCCGGTAATAATTTTACTCAGCGCCGATTTAACCCAAAGCTATCGCGATTTTGAACAGCTATTTATTACGCTGATTATACTTGCCATACTTACTTTAATTGTTGGGGTAGTAACCAGTAGTTTATTAGCAAATAATTTAACTACACCACTGTCGCAATTGGCCGTGGTGGCTAAGCAATTTGCAAAGGGTAATTATAATTTTGAATTTAAAGGCAGCAAACAAAGCAGTGAAATAGCTACCCTTATGGATGCTTTTCATAACATGGGTAGCGATATAAATGAACGTGAACAGCAAATTAGCTACCAAGCTCGCCATGATGCGCTAACCGGATTTTATAACCGCTCGGCCATGCTAGAAATGCTAGCTAAACAATTAAATAAAAGCACTGCACACACGTTAGTAGCTATCGATATTAAAGGCCTGCGACATATAAACGATAAGTTGGGGCCACGCATTGGTGATAAGTGCTTAAAAGCGGTGGCACATCGTATTCGTGAGTTTTCAGAGGAGTTGGGTGGGTTTCATGCGCGTATTGGTGGTGATGAATTTTTAACCGTATTTCCGGCGGGGGCAGTGAGCGAATTTAAACGCGGCATTATTGCTTTAATGGCGCAGCTCCAAGCGGGTTACACCATTCAAAACTTAAAAATAAATTTACGCTTTAGTGTGGGGGTGGTGCAATATCCGCTACACGGTGAACAAGCTGAGGATCTAATTCGTCGAGTACTTATAGCAGTAGAAAGCGCAACCAGCCATCATCAAAATATTCATTACTATCAACAAGGCGAAGACGAAGCGCATTTAGAGCGCTTAGTTATGCTTGATGAGCTTAAGCAAGCTATAAGCGATGATGACGGCCAGTTATTTATGACCTATCAGCCAAAACTAAATATGAAAATACAAAAGGTTGATAAGGTTGAGTCCTTAATTCGCTGGCAACGTAAAGATGGTAGTTGGGTGTCGCCTGAGGTGTTTATTGATTTAGCCGAACAGTCGGGATTAATTGTAGAGCTTACCGCCTGGGTGGTTAATACCGTTATTGCACAAGTTGCCGCTTGGCAGCAAAAAGGCATACATTTACAAGCGGCTATCAATGTATCAGCACAAGATATTGCGTTTGCGGGGTTTCATTCGTCATTAGTACGTACTTTAAAAAAGCATAAGGTTAACCCTGCGTTGATCACCATTGAGCTCACCGAGCGCGATATGATCGAAAATGAAGAAAAAGGCATAATTGCCCTCGAAAACTTAAAAGCTATTGGGGTAAAAATATCGCTTGATGATTATGGCGTAGGGCAAACATCGTTAGGGCGTTTAAAAATGCTACCAATTGATGAGCTTAAATTAGATAAGTGCTTTATTTTAAAGCTTGATGAATCGCAAAAAGATCAATTTATTGTGCAGTCGAGTATTACTTTAGGGCATCAATTAGGGTTTTCGGTAGTAGCCGAAGGGGTAGAAACAGCAGGTACCTTAACATTACTTAAGCAGATGCAATGCGATCACGCACAAGGTTATTATTTAAGTCGGCCATTAAAAGCTGAGCTATTAGAGCAGTGGTTAGAGGAATACGATGGCGTACATTAAGTGTTTTATGGCAGGGGTATTACTCACAGCCAGTTTTATTACTGCTGCGAGTAGCGGTAAATTATTAGCTACTCCTGGGGTGTCTCAAGTTGAGGGCGCTGGTGGCGGTGGCCTTGTTCCGTGGGCGCAACTTGCTGGGTATGCCAGTGAGGATGAGGTTTCGGTTAATGGTTTTTGTAGCCGTGCAGATGTAACCGACTATACGTTAGATGTATGTGGCGCACAGCTTAATTTGTTTAATCGCGTTGAGCTTAGCTATGCGCAGCAAGAGTTTGATGTACCCGCGCTGAGTACGCAAATAGAGCAGTCGATAACTGGTGCTAAAGTTCGTTTATATGGCGACATTGTTTACAGTAATTGGCCACAAGTAAGTTTAGGTATGCAGCATAAGTCGTTAGACGATGGCACGGTTGCAAAGCTAGTGGGTGCACAGAGCACCAGCGGCACCGACTTTTACTTAGCGGCAAGTAAATTACACTTAGGTGCTATTGCAGGATACAACTGGTTTTGGAACGTGACCACCCGTTACAGCAAAGCCAACCAACTAGGTTTACTGGGTTATGGCGGCAATAATGCCAGCAATAAATTGTTATTTGAGGCAAGCACAGCGATATTTTTAAGCCGTAAAGTCGCGTTAGGTGTTGAGTATCGTCAAAAAACAAATAACCTAGGATTAGGCGAGCAAGATTGGAAAGATGTGTTTGTAGCTTGGATGCCAAATAAACATATAAGCGTAACCGCCGCCTACTTAGATTTAGGCAGTATAGCTGGAACAAGCGATCAAACCGGTTGGTACTTATCGGTGACAGGATATTGGTAATGAGAATTTTTATACTATTTTTATTGGCTACAAGTGTATTAGCTGGCTGTAGCAGCAAGCCTAAACAGAGTTTGTATCAGCAAATAAATGGTAATGCCGGCATAGAAAAACTAGTGGATAGCTTTATTTATCAAATAGGTAATGACAGGCAAGTGTTTCACTATTTTGAGCACAGTAACATTACTCATTTTCGCCAAGGCTTTATAAGCCACTTATGCGCGCTAACAAACGGCCCGTGTGAGTATAAAGGCGACTCTATGGTTGCTATTCATACTGGCATGAATATTAATGAAAAAGATTTTAATCATGTAGTCGATCTGCTAATTAATGCGATGGACGAGCAAAGTATACCCCATCCAGTACAAAATAAAATAATATCGAAAATGGCACCACTGCGCAGTGAAATAATAAAGATTTAAGAGCTGTAAAGTGGCAGCGCTCAGCTGTTCACTTTTAAAAAAGCAGCCAAACCTTGAGATAGATAAATGAAAAATATAATTACCAATGAGCAGCTTTATACGCAATTAAATGATCCTGCATTAATATTATTTGACGCGGGTATGCTGCGCCCGGGTTTAACTGGTAACTACGTTGCTAAAGCAGTACTGCCTAACGCGCAGCGCTTTGATATTAAAAATGAACTAGCAGATCGTTCTAACCCGTTACCTAATACTTTGTGTAGTGCAGAACAATTTACTCAAGTGATGCAAAAGGCAGGCGTTAACCACGATTCGTACATTGTTATTTATGAAGATGAGGGTTTGTTTAGCGCAGCTAGGGCATGGTGGATGCTAAAATCTATGGGCTTTGATAATGTAAAAGTGCTCAGTGGTGGGCTAAGTAAATGGCTTGAGAGCGGCTACCCGGTACAGCAAAGCTATAGCAAGGCAAAACATAATGGTAATTTTATTGCGCGTTATAGAACGGGTTACTTTATTAATAAGCAACAGGTACAAAACGCAATTGATGATCCGGCCATAGTATTACTCGATGCGCGAGCACACAAACGCTTTACAGGCGAAGACCTTGAACCCCGTGCTGATATGCGCAGCGGCCATATTCCTAATAGTCTTTCATTACCTTATAGCGAATTACTGTGCAGTGGTGAGGCTAAGCCACTTAACGAAATACAGCAGCAATTTAAAGCCCTAGTCGGTAATGCAGAAAAACTACAATTTACATGTGGTGCGGGTATAACCGCCTGCATATTAGCGTTATTTGCTGATGAGTGCGGTTACGCTAACTTAAGTGTTTACGATGGTTCGTGGAGTGAATGGGGAAAGAAATAAAGAGTAGATAAAGCCGCGGTGAGTTATTAGTAAAAACAAACCAAATCAAACACCGCGCTTGGCTTTTGCTAGTAGGCGCTGAGCTTGCTGGCGCAATATGTTCAACGAATATATAATTACTTAAAGCATTCGCACCTTGTGCGCGCGGTGGCAAGCCACTCGCCTACGGGTTAACTAAACACCGCGCTTGTTTACTCCTTTACTACCAGCCCCAAATTAAAAACTGTTATTTAACGAGCTTCTTTAACCGCTATTACTTGTACGGGCAATTTTTGCAGCCATTTTTACAGCATGTGCCACGCTTTAAAAAAAACCACTTACTAAATACCATATAGCTGTTTTGCATAGTGTAATCGAGCCCTTTAATCAGCTCTCCATTATTTTTAAATTGCTTAGCAAACGCGAGTTGTATTTTAATCGGCTGCGAGTAAAGGTTTTGTAAGTAAGTGTTTATTTTAGCCAGCGTACAGTTACGGCATAAACAGCTTGTAGCGTTAAGATCTAACGGTAAAATAGCGGGTAACTCGTTGCACCAACATGCTGATATGTCAGTCACATTACAGGTAAGAGCAGTATTACATTGGGGGCAGTTAATTTGGGTCATTATTTTACTTTTAAATCACGGTGAGCGCAGAATAACAATATTATGGATATACAAAAAGCATTAGCGCAGTTTATTACCTTCGGGCCAGAAAAAGACGAGGCTATTGCTGTTATTGTATCTGCGGCAGCAGCAAAACAGCCATTATTTACCCTAAGTACGTCAATCATACTAAATGTGTTTGAGCGTTGTTTACATAATGAAATAGCACTTGATGATTTGGAACTGTGGGCGAATGTGATTGAAGCGCGAGATGATATTGATTGCGCTGAATGTGAGGGCGTTATTTATGCACTTAGTAACAGTGAGCAAATGGGCGAGCTTAATTATGAAAAGCTCGCCAAATTAGCCACGCTTTTACAAGAGTAAAAGCGTGGCTAATTTTTAGTCAAGTATTAAAGGTACGAGATCTCAGGTGTTGATAAAATACCGAACCGTAGGCGGGAGTTTACCTCGCGCATTTTATAAATTTAACAAGCGCGGCATAAAGCCCCGCCTTGTATCTACGGTTAATTTAAACACCGCGCTGGCTTAATTCTCGCCTAAAATCTGATACCTAAAACCTTGTATTTCTATTTATTACTTATGATATCCCAAGCAGGTTTCTACTTCGTTTTTTGAGCCTAAAATTACAGCTACGCGCTGGTGAATGGCATTAGGCTGTATATCCATAATACGCTCGGTGCCAGTTGACGCAATCCCGCCAGCTTGCTCTACTAGCATGGCCATAGGGTTTGCTTCGTAAAGCAGACGAAGCTTATTTGGCTGGCTTGGGTTTTTGGTATCGGTTGGATAGGTAAATAACCCGCCACGGCTTAATACGCGGTGTACATCGCCTACCATTGCAGCAATCCAGCGCATATTAAAGTTTCGAGCGCGTGGGCCAGTGTCGCCAGCTACAAGGTCGTTAATGTAGTTTTGCATAGCAGGTTGCCAATGGCGTTGGTTTGACGCATTAATAGCATATTCGTTGGTATCTGCTGGTATTTTTGCAAAATCTTGAGTTAATAAAAAGGTGCCGTGAGTTTTATCTAGGGTGAAAAAGCGGGTGCCTTTACCTGTCGTTAGCGCCAATATAGTCGATGGACCATATAATACATAACCTGCCGCTACTTGATTAATACCCGGTTGCATAAAAATACTTTGGTCAGCAGGATCTGCGCCTTCAGGCGCTTTCATTACTGAAAAAATAGTACCTACTAACGAGTTTATGTCGGTGTTTGATGAGCCATCAAGTGGGTCAAACGCTACAATATATTCTGCATCAGGATTACCAGCAACTGTGTAGTCTTCTTCTTCAGAGGCGATGGCTTTTACGTAGCCCGATTCCAATAATATATCTTTAAGCAGTTGGTTGGTTAAAACATCAAGCTTCTTTTGAGTTTCGCCTTGAATATTCTCGTCAAGTGTTGAGCCTAATACACCCGATAATTCGCCTTGGCCAACACGAAATGAAATTTCTTTACATGCGGCTAAAATAGTTCTGATCAAAGAGATTAATTCTCTTGGGCAACCATCTTCAAGTAATACTGGAGGAAGTCTACGCATTCTATTTTCCTGATAACGTGATTAAACTAATCATAATGTGAGAGGGATTAGTTTGGAGCGCTGAAATTCGTCTTAAATAACTGTATTATTTAAATTCCCCCCTATAATGGGGTTACCTAATCGTACTTAAAACGCCAATAACAAAGATAAGATTATGCAAAAAATAAAACTACTAGGTTACATTCTCTTTACTGTGTTGCTCACTATGATAACTCAAGCGCACGCAGCAATTAAGTCTATTGATGAATTTACTGGAAAGATGAATCATTTTCCGGGATATTTTTCATTTTTTTACGATACAGAAAACGGCAAAGTTTATTTAAAAGTAGATAAACTAGAGCAGCAATTTTTGCTACAACAAAGCTTGCCAAATGGCTTGGGCTCTAACGATATAGGGCTCGATAGAGGGCAGCTTGGTAATACACACTTAGTGCAATTTGAGCGCTTTGGCGACAAAGTAATGCTACGTGCTGTAAATACTTACTATCGCGCAAATACCAGTAATAAAGCCGAGCAGCAAAGTATTAATGAAGCGTTTGCATCAAGTATATTAGCGGGCTTTAAAGTGGTTGCGCAAAATAAGCGGGCGCTATTAATCGATTACACTCCGTATTTACTTAGTGATGTACACGGTGTAAATCGAACCCTGGCAGCGACTAAACAAGGTAACTTTAATCTAGACGAATCGCGTAGTGCAGTTTATATGAACCGCTCCAAAGCATTTATTAATAATACAGAGCTTGAAGCTGTGCTGACCTTTGCCGGTACTCAACCGGGTAAGTTTGTGCGTGAAATAAGCCCTGACGCCTATTCGTTAACGGTGCATATGCACCATTCACTAATTAAATTACCAGACGATAACTACACCCCGCGCAACTTCCATCCACAATCGGGTTTTTGGAGTATTGAGCATAAAAACTATGCTGCAGCACTTGGTGAGTCTATGTATGTGCGATATATACCGCGCCATCGGTTAACTAAAAAAGATCCGAGTTTACCTATTAGCGAGCCCATTGAGCCGATTGTTTATTACCTTGATCCTGGGGTGCCGGAGCCGGTAAAAAGTGCATTGCTTGAAGGTGCACAGTGGTGGGATGAAGCGTTTAGTGCAGCGGGTTATAAAAATGCATTTATAATAAAAGTACTACCAACAAACGCTGATCCTATGGATATTCGCTACAACGTAGTGCAGTGGGTGCATCGTGCTACTCGTGGTTGGTCGTATGGCAGTTCGGTAATTGATCCGCGCACCGGCGAAATAATAAAAGGGCATGTAACGCTTGGTTCATTGCGCGTACGCCAAGATATTTTAATTGCAGAAGCGCTGGCTGCGCCTTACTTAAACGGCAATGAAATAGCAAAAACACTACAAGCTATGGCACTTGATCGTATTAGGCAGTTAAGTGCCCACGAAATTGGGCATACTTTAGGTATTTCTCATAACTTTGCCGCTTCAGTGGGCGATAGAGCCTCGGTAATGGATTATCCGCATCCGCTGCTTAGCTTTGATGAGCAAGGCAAGCTTGATGTATCACGCGGTTATGCTACGGGTATGGGCGTGTGGGATACACAAGTTATTAAATACGGCTACAGCGACTTTACTAATCAAAACGAAGCAGCAGCATTGGCAGCTATTTTAAAAGAAAACAACACAAAAGGGCTCGAATTCATATCAGATAACGACGCCCGCGCTGCTGGTGGTGCGCATCCAACAGCTCATTTGTGGGATAACGGCGCAGCACCAAGCGAAGAGCTATTAAGAGTACTAGAAGTGCGTAAGCAAGCACTCGCACAATTTGGTATTCATAATATAAAAACGGGTGAGGCGTTATCGCAATTAGAAGAAAAACTAGTGCCCTTGTATTTATTTCACCGTTACCAAGTAGAGGCGGTGGCTAAACTAATCGCAGGGGTAAATTACGAGTACGAAGTACGTGGTGATAAACCTGTAAAAGGCGCGCAAGTGGTTGCTAAACAAACGCAACAACAGGCGGTTAAAGCTATTTTAACCACGCTTGAGGGCAGTAATTTAGTGTTGCCAGAGTCGATACTCGCACTTATTCCGCCAAAAGCGTACGGCGAGTCTAGAACGCGCGAAAGTATAGTGGGGCGCACTGGTTTAACCCTTGATGCAATGGCGTTACCTGAAGTTGCCGTGCAGCATAGCTTATCGTTATTACTAAATGCACAGCGTTTAAATCGCCTTGCGCAACAACAAGCACGCAGTGATGATTTTTATAGTTTAGATGAGTTACTTTTACAGCTTTATAAGCAGGTTTTTGTGGCATTGCCATCCAATAACATGGTGGCAAAGATCACTCAGCGAGTGCAATTTTTAAGTGCTAAAACAATGGCTGATTTAGTGGCCAGCGATAACGTAAGTCCAGAAGTACAAGCACAACTGCGTTACTATTTAACTAAGTTAAAAGATGACTTTGAACAAAATTCACTACTAAGCAACACCAGTATAGGTGAAAGCGCGTTTAAACAATATTTAGCTGAACAAGTTAACCTGTTTTTAACCACAGGTAGCTGGCCAGATAACTTTAAAGCATTACCAATCCCGCCAGGTTCGCCAATTTAAAAGGATCGCTTTTAGCTATAAAGCAGCAGACGGCTTTTAACTAAGAAATTAAAAAACACCGCGCTTAATTTAAACGCGGTGTTTTTTTGTATTACTCATTGCATAGGTTAAATACGCAGGGCTGTCTTTATTATTGTGTTACTTTTGCTTGCATAAAGTTGTTTTTTTGTTAATCTACCCGCCTTCTGTTGTGGCTATTTTGAGGTGTTTATGGCGTTTTTATCTCGTTCGATATTGGCGTTGTCTGTAGCACTTTTAAGCAATAATGTATTTGCGCAAAAGCAGTGTGATGTAGAGCTTCGTCACGGTTTAATCATTACTGATGATATTATTCGCATTGTTGATAAAGGCCAAACCCGCGTACAAATTAATAATAATAACCAATTGTTTATCCGTGGCTATTGGATTGACTTAAGTGATGACGAAAGTAAAGTCCTTGAGCAGTTTAGCAGCGGTATTCGTCAAACTGTTCCTGAACTCGTTAACTTAGCCACCGATGGTGTTAATTTAGGGCTCAGTGCAATTGAGCATGTTGTTGAAGGCATGACAGATAAAGAATCAGAAGTGCTTAAAACGCAATTGCAGTACGTTGAACGTGCGCTAATGGATAAGTTTAAACGCGGCGATGATTTTTTCTTTATTGCGCCGCAATCACTTTCCAAAATAGACGACTTTTTCACTAAAGATATTAGCAAAAAAATTCACTCGGCAGTGCATGGCTCCCTCGGGGCTATTTTAATGTCGTTAGGCGATGCATTTAAATCGCGCGAAGGTAATATTGAAGATCGAATGAACGACATGAGCCAACGCATGGATATCATTTCTTCAGAAATAGATAAATCACTCCAAGAAAAAGCCCGCCAACTCGAACTTAAAGCCGCGGAATATTGCGAATGTTTAAACGCCCTTGATGTGACTGAATCTCGCCTACAAGCCATAGTACCAGGTATGGTGAACTTTGACTTAGTGCAAATAAAGTCTTAAAACAGGCTAAAGGGCTGCTATCAGACTCTAGCTAGCAGTGTTGATATAAAAAACACCGTATTACTAGTAGCGCACGGTGTTTTTTATGTTTTCCTGACAACTAAAAATTTTAACTTTACAGTTTAATCTCTTCGGCTGTTAACAAGCGATATTCACCCGCTGCTAGGTTTTCATCTAGTTTAATATTGCCAATTTGTTCGCGGTGCAATTCAACCACTTTGTTGTCTACAGCGGCTAACATGCGCTTAACTTGGTGGTATTTACCTTCACAAATAGATAAACGTAAGCCGTAATTAGCGAGGCGCTCTGCTTTTGCCGGACGGGTTAGAGCTTTTTCGTTATGTAATTGTACCCCTTCGCGCAGTGCCTCTAACGATTCGTCAGTAATGGGCTCTTGGGTTTCTACTAAATAGGTTTTAAATTTATTGTTTTTAGGAGACGTTATTTTATGCGACCAGTCGCCATCGTTGGTTAAGATAACTAAGCCAGTGGTGTCAATATCGAGGCGGCCTGCTACGTGAAAGTCGCTCATATTTGGCTCGTCAATTAAATCGAATACCGTTTTGTGTAGTTCATCACTATTGGCACTTACATAACCAACGGGTTTGTTTAACATGAAGTAGCGTTTACCTAAAAATACGAGTTGTTCACCTTGAAAAACTACTTCGTCTTGCTGCTTAATTTGAAAATCGAAAGCAGTGACCACTTCACCATTGACTAGTGCGGCTTGGCGTTTAATGCTGGCTCTGGCTTTTGAGCGTGGCAGCTCTGCTAAATGGCTAATAAATTTATCTAGGCGGCAAGGGAATTTCATTGGGGTTCACATTTTGAGTCGGCTACAATGGACGCGATTATAACGGATAGTGAAATACCATGACAGTGCAGGACACACAAATAATAAGCCTTTACCAAGCTAAGGTTGCATCGGGCGAGCTTAGCTTCGATGCTGCGCAAAATAATGCCGTACAGGCACTTAATTCGCTTAGTGAACAATTACAAATACACTATAGCTGGTGGCAAAAGTCGCCACTCATAAAAGGTGTGTATTTGTATGGACCGGTAGGGCGTGGTAAATCCATGTTAATGGATTTATTTTATAACAATGTTGCTATAAGTAAAAAGCAGCGGCTGCATTTTCATCACTTTATAGCGCAGGTACACCAGCAGTTAGGGCAGTTACAAGGGCAAAAAGATCCGTTAATAATTATAGCTAAAAATTGGGCCAAAAATATTCGGGTGCTATGTTTTGATGAGTTTTTTGTTAGCGATATTGGCGACGCTATGATTATGGCCCGGCTGTTTGATGCATTATTTAAACAAGGTGTAGTGTTAGTGGCCACTTCAAACGCAAAACCAGAGCAGCTTTATTACAATGGCCTGCAGCGAGCACGATTTTTACCTACCATAGATTTAATTAATAATTATTGCGAGATAGTTAATGTAGCGGGAGAGGAGGATCATCGTTTTCGTTATGGTAAAAATAGTAGCCATTACTTTATTAATTTACCCAGTGATGACTTTAAAGCTAAATTTTTAACGCAGTACCCGCAAGCATCACACAGTGGCAATATCACGGTACACGGTAGAGCGCTGTCTTATTTATTAAAAACAGCAAATGCCTTAATGATTGATTTTATGGCGTTGTGCTCTGGCCCGCGTAGCGCTAACGATTACATGTTTTTAGCTCAGCAATTTTCTGTGTTATACGTGGCAAATGTGCCAAAAATGGGCGTTGGCGCAACCGGTAAAGTAATAGTGCACGGTATAGAGGACAGCTACCAGCGTGAAAAAAAAACTCTAGACGAGCACTTTTTTGATGATGAAGCACGACGTTTTATTGCTTTGGTCGATGAGTTTTATGACTGCCATAAGTTACTGGTTATAAATGCACAGGCTGATATAGACACCTTGTATCAAGGTAAAAAACTAAGCTTTGAATATGCACGAACGCAATCGCGTATAGTCGAAATGCAAAATTGGTAAAAATAATAATCGTACTAGGAAGTAAATCAGGGCTAGGTTCTAGGTTAAACTCTAAACCTTAAACTCTGAGCTTAAATTTGAACACGTATATCTTTATTGAATTAAATAAATGACTTACTCCAACCATAATTAACATGCCCCTATAAAAACAGGGACATATTGATTATAGGTATATGGTTTTCTACTTATACCCATTTGGGTTATTTGACTGCCAGCGCCAGGTGTCTTGCATCATAGTATCGATACCGCGCATCGCTTGCCAGTCTAGTTCATTCAGGGCTTTTTCAGGAGCTGCGTAACAAGCGGCTATATCGCCTGGACGACGTGGTGACACTTGATATGGTACTGCTTGCCCACTGGCCTTAATAAAGGCGTTCACCATTTGCAGTACTGAATAACCGTTGCCTGTACCTAGGTTATAAACCAATGCACCGGTGTTTGTGGCAATTTTATTCAGCGCTTTAAAATGTCCTAAAGCTAAGTCGACTACGTGAATGTAGTCGCGCACGCCGGTGCCATCTACTGTGTCGTAATCATCGCCAAATACGGCTAGTTGCTTGAGCTTGCCCACAGCGACTTGTGAAATATACGGTAATAAATTATTAGGGATCCCGTTTGGATCTTCGCCAATTAACCCCGATTCATGCGCGCCTACTGGATTAAAGTAGCGCAAAATAGCAAAGGCAAAGCGCTCGTCTGATTTTGCGATATCTTGCAACATCATTTCAACCATTAACTTTGATGTACCATAAGGGTTGGTGGTGCCACCAACAGGAAAGTCTTCTTTAATAGGTAAGCTTGCTGGGTCGCCATAAACGGTTGCTGATGAGCTAAATACTAACTTAAATACACCCGCATCGCGCATCGCATCAACTAGTGTTAATGTACCTTGTACGTTATTTTGATAGTACTCAATTGGTTTTACAACCGACTCACCCACCGCTTTTAAGCCAGCAAAGTGAATTACGCTTTCAATAGTATGCTTAGCAAATACTGAGTCTAAAAATGCTTTATCGAGAATATCACCTTGGTAAAAAGTTACTTCTTTACCGGTAATATTTTTAACGCGCGTAAGTGACTCTGATGATGAGTTGCTTAAATTATCAATAATAACAACATTACTGTTTTGTTGTAAAAGTTCTAAAACAGTGTGCGAGCCAATATAGCCTGCGCCACCGGTTACTAAAATAGTCATGAATGCTCCGTGGATACCTTTTATCAATAATGTTGATTGCACCATAAATTGCGATATTTTACATGCATTATCTGCTTTATATACGCTGTTATTTAAAAAAAGCTAAATTTACATATTTGATTACATTTTGAACGCTTTAAATAACACTTATGTCACAAAATTAAGTTATAGTTAATAAACAGCTGTTAAAATGAACTCAGTTATTTAGGTGTTAATACTGAGCATGCCCTAATTGCAATAATGTAATATTCGGCGCACCTTTTTGGAGAGTGATATGAATCCAGTAAACAAAATCGCAATGTTAATGTGCTTTGCACTACCAGCACTTGCCCATGCGGGTGAGTCGGCTATTAAATGGCATGATTTTAAAGACTATCGTGATGTACGCGAATCCAATCAAGGTAAAGCTTCGTACCATAAGCATATAGCGAGCAGTATTGAAGAGCATGTTGCTAAACTTGCAGAGCAATTGCCAAAAGACTACAAACTTAGCCTAGATATTACTGATGTCGATTTAGCTGGCGATGTACGCTATGGCGGTATAAATGAAATCAGGGTGGTTAAGCCTATTTACTTTCCGCAACTCAAACTTAATTATTCACTTACTAATGAAAAAGGTGAGGTAATAAGTGCAGCAAGTGATGTAAAGCTTAAAGATATGGGCTTTATGGATAAAATTAAAATGGGCCGAGATGGACCTTTCAATTACGAAAAACGCTTACTTACAGAGTGGTTTGGTGAGGAAATATTACCGAAAGTTGATTAACTGAGCTTTACAAAAACGCCGCTAAATAGCGGCGCTTTTAATGCTTATAGAATAATAAACTTTTTAACTAAAGTTTACGTTACTTAAACGTAGCTAACAAAGTAAGTAGTTGCTGTAATTTAATAACGGTGGTTTTAAGTTTTTCTTCATTAAAACCGTCACTAGATAAGCTCTCTACGTCGGCTGCTACATCAAGCACATATGGCTTAAAGCGTTTAGCTTCAAAGGTAAAACCTGAGTCGGCTGTAAAGAGTGCTTTAAATTTGCCGTGACCTTGCTGTTGTAACTCGTCGAGTTTTTTGTCAGCATCAAGCGCCTGTCGGTAAACAATTTTTAAGTTAGCGTTGAGTTGTTCAATAATAGAATCCATGGTTTTCCTAAAGCTTTGTATTGAGTTGCCGATAATTTATTATGTAGCATGCGCATACTGCATATGTTACTTGGATTATATTTAAAAGTCAGGTTTTTAGCACTGTGCATTGTTTAACTCCTTTTAAATTATTGCACAACAAACACTGATTAAAGGTGGGTTAATTTTATGAATATATCAGGCGGAAATTTACCGGTAATGCCAAGTTCAAGCCAAGGCGGCGAAGTGTTGAGCGCTGCATTGTCTAAAAAACAGCAACTAGCTGATGGCGCAGCTGCATTAGCACTGATTGAGGGTGCTGCGCAGTCATCCAGCGCGCAAACACCGACTAAGTCGGCGACTGCAACACTGGGTAATAACGTAAACATTTACGTTTAAATACTGCTTTAAATTAACTTAAGATCGATAGGTGTTTTACTTTTTTCACCGCCAATCTCTCTGACCAATTTAGGCACTAAAAAACCAGGTAGGGCTTCTAACAGCTCTGCCATTATTTTAATTGCTTGCTCCTCACTAATGTCAAAGTGGCTTGCCCCTTCTACCTTATCTAGCAAATGTAAATAATAGGGCAATACATCGGCATCAAATAACGCTTCACTTAAATTCACTTGTGCTGCAGTTGTATCGTTCACGTCTTTTAAAATAACCGCTTGATTAAATAGCACTACACCTACTTGTTTAAGCTTTTGCATTGCGGCTTTAAAGTCGTCGTCTATTTCGTTGGCATGGTTTATATGATTAACAAACACAATTTTTAATGGCGTTCTTGCAAGTCGTTCGCATAACTCATCGGTAATGCGCGCCGGAATAACCACCGGCAGACGGGTATGAATTCGCATGCGTTTAATTTGTGGTAGTTGCTCAAGCTCATCTAAAAACCAACTAATGGCATCGTCTTTGGCCATAAGCGGATCGCCACCACTTAAAATCACTTCATTTATATTATTGTCGGATTTTATATAGCTAAGCGCATCTAGCAGGCTACGCTTATTAAGTTGGTTTTCTTGATACGGAAAATGGCGTCTAAAACAATAGCGGCAATTTACTGCACAACCGGTTTTAAACATTACTAAAACACGCGATTTATACTTGTGTAATAGCCCTGGCTGCTGGTTACTTTGCTCAAGCAGGGGATCTTTATTAAAACCACTTTTAGTTAAGAATTCTTGATGGCGCGGCATAACTTGTAATAATAATGGATCGTTTGCATCGCCTTTACGCATTTTTTTTATAAATGGTATTGGCACACGAACTGGGAACAAGCTACGAGCTTTTATGTCGTTATCATGGACTTGGCTCGATAAACCGACCATTTCTAGCAACACTTTTGGGCAGGTAACTACATTTGCTAATTCTTTTTGCCAGTTTTTATGCAAATTTGCTTCATTTCTTTGTATCATTGGCACGTAGATTACTCGAAAAAATATAAATAGAGGAAACGATGGCGAATTATAGCACCAACGAGTTCAAGGGCGGCCTAAAAATTATGATGGATGGCGAGCCTAGTAGTATCATAGAAAATGAAATGGTAAAACCTGGTAAAGGCCAAGCGTTTAACCGTGTTCGTATCCGTAAACTTATTTCAGGTAAAGTACTTGAAAAAACCTTTAAATCGGGTGAATCTGTTGAAGGTGCTGATGTAATGGATACTGATTTAGCGTATTTATACACAGACGGCGAATTTTGGCATTTCATGAATAACGAAACATTTGAGCAAATTGCTGCTGACGAAAAAGCGTTAGGCGATGCGGGTAAATGGTTAGTTGAAAATGACGTGTGTACAATTACATTATGGAACGGTAATCCTATTGTAGTAACACCACCTAACTTTGTAGAGCTTGAGATCACTGAAACTGATCCGGGCCTTAAAGGTGATACAGCCGGAACTGGCGGTAAACCTGCAACATTAAGTACTGGTGCTGTAGTACGTGTTCCACTATTTGTACAAATAGGCGAAGTTATTAAAGTAGACACCCGTAACGGTGAATACGTAAGCCGCGTTAAATAATTTTAAGCGTCGCTTTATAAAATCCTAGCTTAAAAGCTGGGATTTTTTTTGGAGAAAATATGTCAGTAAATCTTTGGGCTCCCAGTGCAAGTATTGCAACACTTAAGCAGCGAGCTGTTATTTTACGCAGTATTCGCGAGTTCTTTTATGCTCGCAATGTAATGGAAGTAGAAACCCCCAGTTTAAGCGGAGCCAGTGTAACCGATATACACTTAGTGAGTTTTAACACTCGATTTGTAGGCCCAGGGCACGCCAGCGGCCTTGAGCTATATTTACAAACCTCTCCAGAGTTTGCAATGAAGCGCTTGTTAGCGGCGGGCTCAGGGCCTATATTTCAGTTGTGTAAAGCATTTAGAAACGAAGAAGCTGGCAGCCATCATAATCCAGAATTTACTATGCTGGAATGGTATAGACCGGGGTTTGACGAATTTGCATTAATGGCTGAAATAGATGAGCTAATGCAGCTTATTTTAGATGTTGCGCCGAGTGAACGGTTAACTTACCAACACGCATTTGAACAAGTACTTGGACTTGATCCACTCACTGCTAGTTTAGAGCAATTACAACAACTTGCCTGCGAGCAAGGGTTTGCTGATATAGCTAAAAATGAAACGCATAGAGATACTTTACTGCAGCTTTTATTTTGTATGAAAGTAGAGCCAACAATTGGCCAACATAAGCCGTGTTTTGTGTATCACTTTCCGGCATCGCAAGCAGCACTGGCACAAATTTGCGATCATGACAGTCGCGTAGCAGGGCGGTTTGAGCTGTATTATAAAAATATGGAATTAGCTAATGGCTTTAACGAGCTAACTAATGCGACAGAGCAAGCTAAGCGTTTTAATGACGATAATGAATATCGTAAACAAAATGGCTTAAAGCAAGTACCAATGGATAAGCATTTAATTGCTGCGCTTGAACATGGATTAGCGCCTTGTGCAGGGGTAGCGCTGGGCATAGACAGGCTAGTAATGTTAGCCACGCAAAAGAGTAATATAAAAGAAGTTATTGCGTTTGATGTGACAAGGGCTTAAAGCAACTTAACATGCAGGGGCTGTCAGTTAGTAACTAACCTCTCGCATGAGCAGGCTCTACGACTAGCACATAAAAAACCGCGTTTATTTTAATAAACGCGGTTTTTTTAACTGAGTACTAAAAGCTGTCAGCTTTACTTTATAAATTAAGTGTAAAGGTAACGCCAGCTACACGTGGCTCACCTAGTTGGGTGTAGGTATGATCAGCGTAACCATCAAGTGGGTTGTTGTCAAACTCAAAACCGCGAGTAGGTACTGTTTCGTCAAACACGTTACGTGCCCAGGCGCGTACAGCCCAGCTATCGGCTTCATAACCTAAGCTTACATTCACTAAGTTACTGTTTGGTGCCTGTGCATTATGGCTATCTGAGAAGTAATAATCGTCTTTGCCTTCAACACCTACCATGGCATAAAGCTCGTTGGTAAGGTTATAACGAGCACTCAGTGCGTATTGATATTTAGGTGACTGTGCTTGGTCGCGACCGTCTTGGTTTAAACCCGCTTTAGTTACAAATTTATTTATTTTAGTATTTAAATAACCAGCACTACCGGTAATAAGTAAATCGTCGGTTAGCTGATAGCTACCTTCAAGTTCAAGGCCATAGTTACTGCCAGAGCTCGCGTTATCTACATAACCGGTAAACTTCTGATCTTGTACTTGCCATGACTTTAACTGAATGTTGTCGCGGTGCATGTAAAACGCAGCTAAACGTAGAATAAATTTATCATCAAGGGATGATCCCTTAACACCAAACTCACCGCTCCATAAGTATTCTGAATCAAAACTGGTGTGCTGTTTAAAAAATTCGGCGTCGAGGTTTAAGCCTTCATCTTTAGCTTTGGCGAGCGCTTCTGAGTTAATGCCGCCTGCTTTATAACCACGGGTAATACTGGTGTAGATCATGGTGCGATCAATTACTTGGTACTCAAGCGCTATTTTTCCGCCAACCATAATGTCGTCGGTATCTTCAATAAAACCGTTATTATCGGTGTAATCACCTTGGTATTGCTCAACACGTAAGCCAGTAATTAAGGTGGTTTTAGGCCCAATAGGAGTCGCTAATTGGCCATATACTGCCACGTTATTGGTTTCATACGTTGAGTTAAATGGGCTAGCTAACCGGGTATATTGGCGTTCTAAATCTACGTCACGGTTTTGATAGTAAAGACCTGCAACCCAGTTGCCGGTTTTGCTTTTAAATTGTAAATCGACCCCTTGATCATCGCGATCGCGGCTGTAAACATCAGTTGAGCTGTCACCATCAGGATGCAAACCGGCGGCGCAAAGCTGCGGTTTACTCGGATCGTTACATACCCAATCTTCATCAAAGCTATAAAATAATTCACTGTCGATCGCCGATAAACTTAAGTTTACGTCAAATAAATCAAAGCCCGTATAAGTGTTATTTAGACCAATAGCGTAACTTAATTGGTTATCTTCACCGGGTTCATCGGCAACGCTGTTACGGCCGTTATCAAGTGCGAAGGTGTCGTAACCGTTGTTAATGTCAATATAGTGTAGATTTAATTCAGTGCGTAAATTGGCAGTTATTTGGCTGTTTAATTTAAAGCGTGCTACTTGCTCGTCTTGCCCTTGAGTTGGCTTATTTAGGTATAGGTTATCTACATAGCCGTCTGATTTTCTACGAAAGTAGCTAACACGAGCGCTGGTATCGTCGGTTAAACCTGTACTTGCAGCAAGACCTGCTTCGCGGCTGTTGTAAGTGCCTGCACCTACTTGTAGTTTTAAACTAGGATCGCTTGTTGCTTGCGCCGATTGCATTTGGATCATACCTGCCATACCGTCGGCACCAAAGCGTGTACCTTGTGGGCCACGGTAAATTTCTACTTGGTCAATATCAAATAATAATGCACTGCCACCAAGGCCTGAGTAGTTAATGCCATCAATAACTAAACCAACCGAAGGATTTATGGGGTCAACAAACTGTGAACGTAGTCCTACGCCACGAATTTGAATATAACGACCGCGAGAAGCTCCAGAAGCAAAATTAATATTGGCAGTACTCCCAAGCATTTCATCTAGGTAGGTTGCACCTCGTAAATTAACTTCATCTTCGCTAAATAAGCTGGCGCTAGCACTTAAGGTTTGAATGCTTTCTCGTTGAAAATCACCAGTAACAACAATGCGTTCTAGATCTGTATCGTCAGCGTTGGCGGTAACTGATGCACCAAACAGTGGTAATAATGCGGCGGTAATTAAAGACAAACGTAAGTTCATTAGGTTACTTAACTCCATTTTAGGGACTTGCATGGTAGCAATTATTTCAGTACATGTGCTATAAACGCGGCAATTATACGTTAAATAATTTGGATTACGAATATGACCTTTACAGTAGACTTTAAAGTGCGAGACTACGAATGCGACCTACAAGGCATTGTAAATAATAGTGTGTATTTTAATTACTTAGAGCATGCGCGCCATGAATTTTTGCATGCACATGGGGTTGATTTTGCTCAGCTTGCCAAAGATAAAATTAACCTGGTCGTGATGCGCAGCGAAATGGATTATAAACAGTCATTATTACCGGGTGATGAATTTTATGTAGCTGTAGAGCCACAACGTATTAGCCGACTTAAATTTGCTTTTAAACAAACCCTGATCCGTAAACACGATGAAAGAATAATGCTTAATGCATTGGTAATCGGCACAGCTTTAAATGAAAAAGGTCGGCCATTTTTACCAGCGCAAATAGATAATTTATTTAAAACGGATTCTGAATAAAAAACAGCGTAATTTTCAAACTATCTTAGATTGAAGTACCCCTAGATAAATCAAGGGGATTCTTGTCGTCAACGGTTTAAGCATTGTGATACTAGATCACTTTAGACTTCTAAAACCTCTTACAAGCATTTAATGTGTCGGTACTACCTACCGCCACAAATTATTTAAGCTATTAGCCTTAATCCCTCATTATGGATATTAATAGCAGCATTATGATCTCTATCGTGGATAGCTCCACATTCACAAGACCACGTTCTTATAGCTAATGACCATTTACCAGAATACAGCGAACCGCACTCATTACACATTTTACTTGATGGAAACCACTGGCTAATAGCTGACACTTTACGGCCATACCAATCGGCTTTATATTCTAACTGTCTTACTATTTCACCAAAATTAGCATCGTGGATATGCTTAGATAGCTTACGGTTCTTAACCATGTTTTTGACTTTCAATGACTCGATCCCTATCACTTGGTTTTCGTTTATAAGTTTCGTTGTCATTTTTTGGGTAAAGTCTTTGCGTGAGTTTGCTATCTTTTCGTGAATTCGAGCAACAACACGTTTTTGCTTGTTGAAGTTGTTGGAGCCTTTTTTCTTCTTGGCTAGTTTACGTTGTGCTTTGGCTAGCTTGCTAGCGTACTTGTTTGTTAATCGTGGATTATTGAACTTAGTGCCATCCGAACAGATAGCAAGATCTTTAATGCCAACGTCTAAGCCTACCGTTTTATTCGCTACTGGTCGTTTTTTAATATCTTCTTTAACTAAGATACTAATGAAGTACTTACCTGATTTAGTTTTAGATACAGTCAGCGAACTAGGCTTACCAGTAAATGAGCGTGACCACTTAATTTTTAATGGCTGCTTCATCTTAGCAAGTGTTAACGATTGCTTATCAGCCTCCCACTTAAAGCCGTTACTCATATAGCTTACTGATTGATTACCATGTTTATTTTTAAACTTAGGGTAGCCAAAGCCAGACTTAAAGAATGATTTAAAGCCTTTATCTAGGTGCTTTAATGCTTGCTGCAATGGCACACTTGAAACATCTTTCAACCATGCAAAATCAGGGTTCTTTTTAAGCTGAGTGAGGTTTTTACTCCAATCGTTATAATTGGTTTTATTACCTAAGTCGTATTGCTCTTTAGAGTAACCAAGTGCTGAATTATAAGCGAAACGAACACAGCCAAATGTATGAGTAAGCATTAGCGCCTGTTCATTATTTGGGTAAACTCTGTATTTGTATGCTATTAAAATCACTTGGTCTTACTCCTTGCTTTTTCTTATTATATACCTAAGTATGACAATCAACTATTGGTCCATTATAATTATGACGCATAAGAATGAGGCAGAAGTAAGAAAAGGTAGGCACTGTGTTAGCGCATTACATGCACATTTAGTATTCGTGACAAAATACAGGCACAAGGTGTTTAATGATGTAATTTTAAATCGGCTAGAGGCGATACTATTAGATGTGTATAAAGATTTTGAAGTTGATTTAGTCGAATTTAACGGTGAGCAAGATCACGTTCATTTGTTAATTGAATACCCTCCTAAAGTACAATTAAGTAAATTAATTAATTCGCTTAAAGGTGTTAGCTTAAGACTAATGAGGAAAGAGTTTACAGAAATACACCGCTACTTATGGAACGGTGCGCTTTGGTCGCCTAGCTACTTTGCTGGATCTTGCGGTGGCGCGTCATTGGACGTATTAACAGCCTATATAGAACAACAAAATAGACCTAAGTAATGTTAATGCTACGCATTAAAGACTTACATCCTCGACATAAATGACGGGGGTTTTCATCAGGAACGATAAAATTTACACTTTAAACATGTATTTTTAACGGATTAACTTGTTGAAAATTGTTATTATTACAGTAATTAGACAAATAATTAGTAATAACATGAAATTAGCAGCAATACCCATGCTTATAATCGGTTTATGTGTTGGTTGTGCATCAACGCAAACGGTTACCTCAGAGCAGCTTAAACATACTCAATGGCAGTTATCACGTATTGATGGCCTAGCTATTCCGCCTTCGTTTAATGCGTCGGTGGGTTTTATTGAAGCACTGCAAGTCAATGGTTTTGCTGGCTGCAATAAATTTTTTGGTGAAGGTGAGCTGGACGATAGTAGCTTAACAGTTAACAAAATAGGGATGACCCGTAAGTCGTGTGGCCAACAACTTGATAAGTTTGAGCAGCAGTTACTACACGCACTGCAACAAGGCGCGCAGCTTAAAATGCAAGACCAGCAATTGGTAATGCAGGGCGAGAAAACATTTGTATTTATTGCGAAATAAAAAACGCCCTCTTGCAGGCGATTTTTAACTGGCGTACACTCAACGCTGATTTGCTAGATACTATTCGCAAATTAATAAATTACAAATACCAATTTGATACCTAAGCAACTTAGCATTGCAGCTGCAGTTATAAGTAGCAAAGGTATATTTAATAATTGGTATTAATACTTGTCGGAGTGCCTAACTAAATAATTAGTTGAGGCTGAGATCGCGAAAGCGGGATCCGTGAACCTGATCAGGCTAATACCTGCGTAGGGAACAAGCTGCCTAAAATAGGACGCTTGTGCGTCTTTTTTTATGCGTACAAGTTATACCATCCGGTATTAAGTTCTGTTGGCTGCCAAGATTGGCTGTGACAGTAAACTGCTTAACCAATCTACGATCCAATGAGGCATTTTGCCTTCTCAATTCTTCGCACAAGACAACCCATAAACTATGAGGTAAGTCATGTCGAATACTGCAAAAAAATCATCGCGTCGTGAAACGCGAGCCGCTGCATCTGAATATATTTATAACTTAACGGGACAACCGTTTCCTAATTCGCACAAAGTGTATGTTGAGGGTACGCAAAACAACATTCGTGTAGGAATGCGTGAAATAACCCTAAACGATACTTATATAGGCGGCAGTGATGAAAATCCAGTGTATGAGCCAAACGAACCGTTACGTGTTTACGACACATCAGGCCCGTATACCGATCCAAATTTTAAGCTTGATGTACGCCAAGGCTTAGCAAAGTTTCGTGAACAATGGATTGAAAGCCGCGGTGATACCGAGTTACTTGAATCAGTTACTTCACGTTTTACGCAACAACGTATGGCTGATGAAGGGCTTGATCATCTTCGTTTTGAGCATTTACCAAAAATACGCCGTGGTAAAGCGGGTAAAAATGTCACGCAAATGCATTACGCTCGCCAAGGCATTATTACCCCTGAAATGGAATACGTAGCGATACGCGAAAACATGGGGCGCAAAAAAATTCATGCTGAACTATTAGCCGCGCAGCATAAAGGCGAGTCATTTGGGGCCAGTATTCCTGATTTTATTACACCTGAATTTGTACGCGACGAAATTGCACGTGGCCGCGCTATATTACCCAACAATATTAACCACCCCGAAACCGAACCTATGATTGTAGGGCGTAACTTTTTGGTAAAAGTAAACGCTAATATAGGTAATTCATCGGTAAGCTCATCGATTGAAGAAGAAGTAGAGAAAATGGTGTGGTCTACTCGCTGGGGCGCCGATACCGTTATGGATTTATCAACCGGGCGTTATATTCATGAAACTCGCGAATGGGTAGTACGTAACTCGCCTGTACCTATTGGCACAGTTCCTATTTATCAAGCGCTGGAAAAAGTAAACGGCGTAGCGGAGGACTTAACCTGGGAGATTTTTCGCGATACGTTAATAGAGCAAGCTGAACAAGGCGTCGATTACTTTACTATTCATGCAGGTGTGCTACTGCGTTACGTACCAATGACCGCAAAACGAGTAACCGGTATTGTGTCGCGCGGTGGCTCTATCATGGCAAAGTGGTGTTTAGCGCACCATAAAGAAAACTTTTTATACACCCACTTTGAAGATATTTGCGAAATTTTAAAGCAATACGATATTTGTTTTTCGCTTGGCGATGGCTTGCGCCCAGGCTCGATTGCTGATGCCAACGATGAAGCTCAGTTTAGCGAATTGCGCACCCTAGGTGAGTTGACTAAGTTAGCCTGGAAACACGATGTACAAGTATTTATAGAAGGCCCCGGGCATGTGCCAATGCATATGATTAAGGCCAATATGGATGAGCAACTTAAACATTGCGACGAAGCACCGTTTTACACTTTAGGCCCGTTAACTACTGATATTGCACCTGGGTATGACCATATCACCTCAGGTATTGGTGCGGCTCAAATAGCATGGTACGGCTGCGCTATGCTGTGTTACGTAACACCTAAAGAGCATTTAGGTTTGCCAAATAAGGAAGACGTAAAAGAAGGTTTAATTACCTATAAAATTGCTGCCCATGCCGCCGATTTAGCAAAAGGTCACCCCGGTGCGCAAGAGCGTGATAATGCCCTATCAAAAGCGCGCTTTGAGTTTAGATGGCATGACCAATTTAATATTGGTTTAGACCCTGAGCGTGCCCGCGAATATCACGATGAAACACTCCCGCAAGAGTCGGGTAAAGTAGCGCATTTTTGCTCTATGTGTGGCCCTAAGTTTTGCTCAATGAAAATCAGTCAAGAAGTACGCGAATATGCAAAAGATTTAGAAGCGCGTGGCATTGACCCTGCTAATGCTGCAGATACGATTACAATAAAAATGATTGATGTAGAAGCACAAATGAAAGCTAAATCGGACGAGTTTAAAAAAACCGGATCAGAAATATATCATAAAGCGATATAAATCAGCTTAAGGAGTTGGGCTGCGGGCAGCGAGGGCTCGCAGCTAAAAGGAACTTTTATGTTTTACAATATAGCGGTAGTGGGGTTTGGTTTAACCGGTAGGTTGGCGGCGCTTGAGCTGAGTAAGCAACACCGAGTTACTGTATTTGAGGCAGATGATGAGCACTCTCAAAACAGCGCAGGCAAGGTGGCTGCGGCTATGCTTGCTCCTCTTGCTGAGTCGGTATTGTGCGAGGCTGATTTAGCTTTAATGGGGCTTGATTCTATAAAGCGTTGGCCTGGGATTATTGATGAGCTTGATAGTGAGGTTTTTTTTCAGCAGCAGGGCACATTAGTTGTCGCGCATCAGCAAGATAAAGGCGATTTACAAAGCTTTGCTCAGCGGCTAAAACCGTTAGCTAATTATACCGGGGAGTCGGTGAATTCCCAGCAAATTGAAATGTTAGAGCCTGAGCTTGCTAATCGTTTTAGTCAGGGGTTATTTTTACCCTGTGACGGGCAAATAGATAATCAGGCATTTTATCAAGCCAGCTTTACACAGCTCAATAAACGCAAAGTAAAGTTTGTATTTAATCAACGGGTAACGATTAACGATAATAAAATTAATAACCGAGAGTTTGATTATATTATTGATTGCCGAGGGCTTGGCGCAAAAGATGACAAGCCTCTGCGGGGCGTGCGTGGAGAAGTAGCTAGGTTATACGCGCCAGAGGTGAGTTTAACGCGACCCGTGCGCTTAATGCATCCGCGTTACCCCATTTATATAGCGCCTAAACCCAATAATGAATATGTAATTGGCGCGACTGAAATAGAGTCGCAAGATACAGGCCCAGCCACAGTGCGCTCTGCTTTAGAGTTACTTTCGGCGGCTTATACGGTGCACAGCGGTTTTGCCGAAGCGCGGCTATTAAATATTCAAACAGGGTTACGCCCGGCATTTTGCGATAACCGCCCACAAGTAACACACGTTGGGCGAGTTATTAGTATTAATGGCTTATATCGTCATGGTTACATGTTAGCGCCAAGTTTAGTGGCAAATGCCCTTTTATGCATAGAGTGAAAATTAAATGAACATAACAATTAATGGTGAGTTAATAGCTATTAGCAGTAATAAGCTCATTAACTGTTTGCAAGATTTTGGTGGTGTTGCGCCATTTGCGGTGGCGATTAATGGTGAGTTTATACCGCAAAGCCAGCATAGCGATTATCAATTAACTGAGGGTGATAGTATTGAGTTGCTCTCGCCGATTCAGGGCGGATAACAGCTATGCTAAATAATGACTATTTAACTATTTATGGTGAGCAAATAAAAAGCCGATTGCTAATAGGCTCGGCGCTTTACCCGTCGCCTGCAGTGATGAATGAATCGATTGTTGCATCGGGCGCTGAAATAGTCACGGTGTCGCTTAGGCGTCAGCAAAGTGCGGCTGCGGGTGATGATTTTTGGCAGTTAATAAAAAATACTGGGCTTAAAATTTTACCAAATACAGCAGGGTGTCATAGTGTTAAAGAGGCCATAACGCTTGCTAAAATGTGCCGTGAAGTGTTTGCTACCGATTGGATTAAGCTTGAACTGATAGGGGACGATTACAACTTGCAGCCCGATCCGTTTGCACTGTTAGAAGCAACTAAAATACTGATCGACGATGGCTTTAAAGTACTGCCATATTGCACAGACGATTTAGTGCTGTGCCAGCGTTTAAATGCTTTAGGCTGTGAAGTATTAATGCCATGGGGTGCACCGATTGGTACAGGTAAAGGCTTGTTAAACAGTTATAATTTAAAAACAATCAGAGAGCGCTTACCTGAGGCAACGTTAATAGTGGATGCTGGTTTAGGTTTGCCCTCGCATGCCAGCCAAGCACTTGAACTAGGGTATGATGCAGTATTATTAAATTCGGCGATTGCCGGAGCGGGTTGCCCTATAACCATGAGCCGAGCATTTAAAGCCGCGGTAGAGGCTGGACGTTTTGCATATAACGCCAAAGCAATGCCTGAAAAAGACGTTGCAGCCCCTTCAACCCCGACTATGGGTATGCCATTTTGGCATCAAGAATAAGTGAGACGAATATGAATAACGTAGTATGGACAATCGCCGGCTCAGACTCAGGCGGTGGCGCAGGTATTCAAGCCGATATAAAAGCAATGCAAAGTTTTGGTGTGCATGGGTGCACTGCTATTACAGCACTGACTGCGCAAAATAGTTTAGGTGTTGAGGCAATTAATGCCGTATCAACCGATATTATTGAATCGCAGCTTTTAGCGCTCGAAAAAGATATGAAAGCCAAAGTAATTAAAATAGGCATGCTGGCAAATGTGCAGCAAATTCAATTGATCAGTGAACATATAAGCCACTATAAAGCCAAATGGCCAGTGCCGCCTGTTATTGTTTACGACCCAGTAGCTATTGCTACTAGCGGCGATTTATTAACAGAGGAAGACACAGTAAGTGCTATTAAAGAATGCTTATTGCCGCTGGTGGATGTAATAACCCCAAATACGCACGAAACCCAGTTATTAACTGGCGTGTACTTAATTGGTCCTGCGGCAATAAAAGAAGCCGCCAATAAGTTATTAAGCTGGGGCGCAAAAGCCGTGGTTATAAAAGGCGGGCATTGGGATTATCCAAGCGGCTACTGTATAGATTACTGCATAAATAATTTCACTCAAAAAGGCGAAGAATACTGGCTGGGAAATGAAAAAATTCAAACGCCACATAACCATGGTACAGGCTGCAGTATGGCCTCGGTTATTGCTGCTTGCTTAGCAAAAGACTACCCGTTAAAAGATGCGTTTATTTTAGCTAAAGCTTATATTAATCAAGGATTGAAAGTAGCGGTGCGCTACGGAGAAGGAATTGGCCCAGTAGCACAAACCTCATTTCCAACCAACTTAGCCGATTACCCCCAAGTAATAGAAGCGGGCAGTTGGTTAGGTGATGAACTCGATTTTGACGTTCCGCTTGATTTTAATATGGCTGCAGATTTTGCACCCTGCGAAAGTAAATCATTAGGTTTATACGCAGTGGTTGATAGTGTTGACTGGCTAGAAAAGTGCTTACAACAAGGCGTTAAAACTGTGCAGTTACGAGTTAAAAATAAAGACGATGCACAACTTGACGAATTAGTGGCAAAAGCAGTGGCACTGGGGGAGCAATATAATGCGCAGGTATTTATAAACGACTATTGGCAACTTGCAATTAAGCATGGTGCATATGGTGTGCATTTAGGCCAACAAGATCTAGAAAGCACTAATTTAGCGGCGATTAAAAATGCAGGACTTAGGCTGGGGCTTTCTACTCATGGCTTCTATGAAATGCTCCGCGCACATAATTACCGCCCAAGTTATTTGGCATTTGGCGCTATTTATCCTACCACTACCAAAGATATGACAGGGCAAATACAGGGACTAGAAAAGTTATTTAAATTTGTCCCCTTGATGCAAAGCTACCCAACAGTGGCAATTGGCGGTATAGATTTAAAGCGCGCCAGCCAAGTTGCTAAAACAGGCGTTGGTAGTGTGGCTGTGGTACGTGCAATTAGCGAAGCCGATGATTATGTGCAGGCAATAAGTGCGTTGCAAGCGGCAATAAATTAAAGTGGGCCAGGTTAATAGCCAAATGAATGAACTTAGCGATAAAGAAATGCTGCGCTATAGTCGCCATATATTGCTTAAAGAAGTGGGACTTGCAGGGCAGTTAAAGCTTAAGTCGGCAAGTGTTGCAGTAGTAGGTGCGGGCGGCTTAGGCAGCCCCGCATTACTGTATTTAGCTGCTGCGGGTATTGGTAAGCTTATTTTAATTGATGATGATGCGGTTGAGCTTTCGAACTTACAGCGCCAAGTGCTTTATAAAGTAAATCACTTAGGGCAAAAAAAGGTGGTTGCAGCAGGTAAAGTGCTTGCAAGTCTGAATAACCAAATCACTATAATTACTCACGCTGAAAAGCTTACTCAAGATAATAGCGCAGCATTACTCAATAATGCGGATATTGTGTTGGATTGCAGTGATAACTTTACCACTCGTTACAGTGTTAATCGCTTTTGTATAGAGCATAAAACCCCGTTAATCTCGGGTGCGGCACTGGCAACAAAAGGGCAGCTGATTGGCTTAGACTTTAGAAATGCAAATAGCCCGTGTTATGGCTGTATTTTTCCACAAAACGATATTGCGCCGCTTATCAATTGTGATAACGCCGGAGTAATAAGTCCGCTGTTGGGTATTATCGGCTCAATGCAGGCGCAGCTGACACTCAATATGTTATTAGGTCATTCTAGCGATTGTGTGTTTATGAGTATTAATGCACTCACTTTGCAGCAGCAACAATTTAAAGTGGTGAAAGATATCGACTGTAAGGAGTGTAGGTAAAGCCACGGTTTCAGGTGTTAGGTATCAGGCAGAGATCAGCCAAACTCGGTATTTAAGCAAACTGTAGGCGAGTTATTTTCCACCGCGATTGAATTTATAAACTCACTGAAAAATAAAAACCCCGCGTTTATTACCATAAACGCGGGTTTTTTTTACCTGATATCTATATCGATATCTATATCTTAATCATCAATTTTGGCAAACGGGGTGCCTAAGCGGGTCACTGTTTCAGGAAGTTGATCATCAAGAATATCCGCTTTGTCGTCGCCCCAAGCAAGTACCACGGTAGAGCCAAGTTTAAAGCGGCCCATTTCTTCACCTTTTTTAAGGCTAATAGCGTTTTCGCCCTTGGTTGGGTAGTTCCAGCTAAATACATCGCTACCAGCTGGTGGTGTTACTGTACCCGCCCAAATAGTTTCAATGCTGGCAACAATAGTTGCGCCAACCAGTACCATAGCAAGTGGGCCTATTTCAGTTTCAAAAATAGCAACCACACGTTCGTTACGTGCAAACAAGTTAGGCACGTTTTGCGCAGTCAGCGGATTTACTGAAAATAAATCGCCTGGTACGTAAATCATTTTACTTAATGTGCCATCAATTGGCATATGAATACGGTGATAGTCTTTTGGCGCTAAATAAATAGTTGCAAACTTACCGCCTAAAAATGGGGTTGTATCGTCTTTATTACCACCAAGTAGTGCTTGTAGGCTGTAATCGTGACCTTTAGCTTGAATTAGTTGGCCGTCAACAATATCGCCTAATTGGCTAATTGCGCCATCTACTGGATGAATAATAATGTCGCTGTCTGCAACTATTGGGCGTGCGCCATCTTTTAACGGACGGGTGAAAAACTCGTTAAAGCTTTCATAATGAGCAGGATCTGGGTGTTTAGCTTCACTCATATCTACTTTGTATTGCTTAATAAACAGTTTAATTAACGTGGTTGTTAACACACCCGCTTTAGCAGCGGCTAGTTTTCCTACTACGCGTGAAATAAAGTGTTTTGGCATTGCGTACTGCATTGCGATTTTAAATTTATCTAAACTCACTGGTTGTTTCCTAAATTATACGCGAGGCGCGCGAGAGCCTGCACGGCCATCGGCCATTGTTTCTAAAATTCTGTGGTAGCTGTCAAAGCGCAATTGCGAAATTTTGCCATCAGCTACGGCTTCTTTAATTATACAGCCCGGATCGTTTAAATGTTTACAGTCTCTAAATCGACACCCGCCTATAAATTCTCTAAATTCTTTAAAGCACCAAGTTACACGATCAACTTCTAAGTGCCATAAACCAAATTCACGTATACCCGGTGAATCTATTAAGTTACCGCCGCTTGGTAAATGATGTAGGCGAGATACCGTGGTGGTATGTTGGCCTAAACCACTGTTTTCAGAAACTTCTTTAGTTAGAATTTCAGCATCTGGAAGTACGGTATTAACTAAAGTAGATTTACCTACGCCACTTTGACCAACAAAAATATTGTTTTTGCCAACGAGTACATCTTTTAATTCGTCAATACCATCGGTACTTATATTACTAACCAATAAAACTTTGTAGTCGAGCTTGCGGTATACATCGAGTACTTTTTGTATTTCACTAAGACCTTGCGCATCTATTAAATCTATTTTATTTAGTACTAAAATAGGCTCTATACCCATATCTTCGCAGGCTATTAAATAACGGTCGATAATACTTGGGGTAAATTCGGGTAATACTGCTGACACCATTAATATTTGGTCAATATTAGCAGCTATTACTTTTACACCGTCGTAAAAATCAGGGCGAGTAAGTTGTGACCGACGCTCTTGCGTTGCTTCAATTACACCAGCTAAATCGCCTTCACTTACTTTAGCGCGGCGAAACAGTACTTCATCCCCACACACTAAATTAGACACAGTACGGCGTATATTACAGCGTAGTACTTCGCCGCTTTCAACTTCCACATCAGCATGTTGACCAAAACGACTGATCACAATAGCGCTTTCTACTTGGCCTAAATTATCAGTTTGCCATTCTTGCGCACCTTTTTTAGCAGGCCTTGCATCGGCACTGCTTATACGCTTTTGATGATTAGCCTTGATCTGACGAGACTGGCCTTTACTTAATTTTTTTTGTTTTGCCACAGGAGGCCTATAACCTTAGTTAAATGTCGACTTAGCTAAAAAATGCTTTAGCTCGACGTATGATGCTAATATGATATATCGAAATGCGCTGGATCTAAAGGAAAGCACCGCTTAGGTAATTATGAATATTAATAAATCAAACTTAATTTGGCTCGATCTTGAAATGACCGGACTCGAACCAGAGACCGATAAAATACTCGAAATTGCGACCGTTGTCACTGATGCTGATTTGAATATATTAGCTGAAGGACCAACTATTGCCATTCATCAAAGTAATGAGTTACTTGATAGTATGGATGAGTGGTGCACCACTCAGCATGGAAAATCGGGTTTAACAGCACGCTGCAAGGCAAGTACTTACGACGAAGCCTATGCGGTTGAGCAAACAATAGCCTTTTTAAAACAATGGGTACCTGCAGGTGCATCACCGATGTGTGGTAACTCCATAGGGCAAGATCGTCGCTTTATGAATAAATATATGCGCGAATTGGAAGACTTTTTTCACTATCGTAATCTAGATGTAAGCACAATTAAAGAGCTCGCGCGTCGCTGGAAACCAGAGGTACTTGCACAAGTGAATAAAAAAGGCTCACATCTTGCGCTAGACGACATTAAAGATTCGATTATGGAATTAAAGGTCTATAGAGAAAAATTCTTTAATTTATAAAAAACACTTGCAAACACACTGTATTATTGTAGAATCCTGCCCCGCTCAAGACGATAACCCACGCGGGGTTAGTGTGTTTGAGTTGTTTAAATATAAAGCAATACTAGCTCAGTTGCTAGAATGTTGAACGCGACTTGTCGCTCAGCAACAGACGAACTACTGACTACTTTATAATGCGGCACTAGCTCAGTTGGTAGAGCGCGACCTTGCCAAGGTCGAGGTCACGAGTTCGAGCCTCGTGTGCCGCTC